>JBFLZA010000086.1:0-17976 GCA_040756535.1 Cyanobacteriota bacterium | reverse complement strand
GATGATGCGGACAAAAGTAAGACCCATGACGGGCATTGAGATCAAGCCCTTTATCCGCGTGCGCTTTTTCGCCCTACAGTGCCACCACAATTAGCCGTTACCCTTTACTTTACCTGGATAGAGAAGGTTTAGTGCTAACTTGAGGACAAAGATTTGCACAGTTGTTGGAGCGGTTGGTGGAAGGCTGATTTATGGGGAAGCGGCGGGAAGTCCCATCTTTTCATCATTACGAATTAGGTTAACTGCTGCTAGCCCTACTCGATCGCAAGAGGTTTTGGCAGCGGCGATCGCTCCTTGATAGGATAATTGTGTTCCTTAATCCAACGATTCAACTGTTGCACACGCTTACCCGGTGCAGGATGAGTTGATAAAAACGCTAAGTCTGCTCCTTTTTGCTGACTCATTCGAGCAAAAAAGTCAGTTGCTCCAGCAACGTGTCCATAGCTTTTTTGCAACAACGTCAAGCCATACTCATCTGCCTCACGTTCCTGAGATTGGGAAAATTGCGATCGACTAACCGCCGCCACACCGGAAGCTGCTATTGATTGTAACGAACTCGCATCCCCGAAAAACGTAGCCACCACTATCTGTAGAAGTAGCGATCGCCCCAACCCCCGCAGATGATCACGGTGAGCAAAATGGCCCAACTCATGCCCTAATACCATCATCAACTCATTTTCCGACTCCGCCTGTTTCACCAAACCGTCGTATATGACAATCGCATCACCCGGTAGTGCGATCGCATTTACAGTAGAGTTGGGTATATACAGCACTCGGTAATCCCGTTTTTGTCCTTCAGGCAGTTGAGCTTCCAATCGGTTCAACATCTGATTCAGGCTATCTTGAGCAGGTGAAGGTTTGGCTTGCTGCTCAAAAACCGGAACCACAACAGCCCCTAACTGCCGCTCTACACTGGGAGGAATTAGCCCCATCAAACCATTGATGAGCAAATTCAACAGCCAAATAACCCCCACAATAAACCCGACAAACAGCCCTAATAAAATGAGCAGTTGACGGTTACTAGGGGGTGGATTGCGATTAATTGATGGATCTGGTGATTGATTTGTCATGAATCCTATACATAGGATGATTAGGACAGTACGTTACGTTTCACTAACGCACCCTACAAGTTTCCATTTAAGTCAGTGCCATTCGATTTAATCATTACTCTTGGCGGGGCGGAAAGGATTTAAGAAATTAACTAAAGCAAAAAGTTCGCGAGACTGAATCCACAACCGTCCCCTACCACTAAAGCGGCAAACCAAACCCTCACCGCCTAAAATTCCAGTTCTTAGCCCCTTAAATGACAAACCTCCTAGCATCTCGACGTTGTAGTTTAAAGTGTCTTCAAATGCCACAATATAACCCGTGTCCACTACATAATCACCCGTAACGGGAATTTCTGCGATCGCTCCATAGGAACTGAACCAAATATCACCCGTCCCCGTTGCTCGGAGGAGAAATAAAGATTCTCCGCTGAAGAAGCCTTTGAAGCCTTGAAACTGGGTATCAATTTCTACACTGGGACTAGCAGCAACGAACCCTGACGATTGAACCATCAAGCCATTGCCGTTAAGGTAGTAATGCTGCACATCTCCAGGAACGCCCGGTGAAAGATACAACTGTCCTGGTCGTTCTTGAGCTGTAAACTCGCTCATAAACAGCGACTCACCACTCACCATCCGACCAATCCCTTTCATTAAACCCCCTCGTACCTTGGATTTCATTTTGATCCAAGAGTCCATTGCTGCCATAGCTCCTGATTCCACCAATACGGATTGATTAGCCTTTAAGTCAATTCGTAAGGAAGCATAAGCCGGAGAATGCTCAATTTTGTAAGCAATATCATTCATCGTTTTTGTTAGTAGCTAGCCGTTAAATAGGTGGAAAAATTTAAACATAAGGTGGGCATTGCCCATGATTCTCTCTTCAAGAGGACTACAGAATTTAAGGTAGGCAATGTCCACCCTACAACTTGGTTGTGTTTATTTATATCCATCTACTTAGTAGTTAGTGGTTAGTTATTTGTCATACCAAGTTGGAATTAAAACTAAGCTAATACGTATCTAATGAAGCATACTTTCAAGTTTTGAGAAAAATCATCAATCTCTCTCTCCAGCTCCCCCAGCTCCTCAGCTCCCCAGCTCCCCAGCTCCTCAGCTCCCCAGCTCCCCCGCTCCCCAGCTTCTTCTGCTCCTCCAGCTCCCCCAGCTTCCCTACTTCCCCTACTCCTATGCCTATCTGGCTGGTAAACGAGAGCCAACCTCCATGCCAAAAGCACCGGGATTATGAGTTTGGCAGAACAATTTACCTTGCCCTTTAAAGCGACAAACTAGTCCTTCACCCCCTAAAAAAGCACCGAGCAAACTAGAACCAGCTTTAGTGATTTCAAAGGATAAACTTTTTTCAAAAGCGACAATATGACCTGTATCAACAATATATTCACCATTCACAGGGACTTCATAAATAGCACCAAAGGATGTAAGAATTACAGGGCCGTAACCACTGATATCTAACCAAAAGATTGATTCCCCAGAAAAGATAGATTTAAAGCCTTGAAATCCTAATTCAATCTCAACATCTGAAGCACTACCGAGGTAAGACGTTGATTGTACAACTAGCCCAGTGCCTGTCATCTGATAAACCAAGATATCACCCATGAGCCTGGGAGCAAGAAATACCTCACCTCCCCTAGAAGGAGAACGGAAAACGCTTAAAAATAAAGACTCTCCAGCAATCATGCGTTTGAGTCCGCCGAAGATTCCTCCGCCTTTGCCTTGGCGTAGGGTGGTACTGGCATTGATATAATCGCTCATAGCGATCATCCTGCCTGCTTCTGCGACTAATTCTTCACCAGCGTTGAGAACGACCCGTGCGATCGCACTATCCGGTTGATGCAAAATCTCAACTTCCATCGGGTTAAAACCTTTTGATGCAAAGAGTTGAAGGTTAGAAGGTTGAAGGTTGGTAGAGACGTTCCGGCGGAACGTCCGTACAAGGTTGAAGGTTTGAAAGTGCTAAGTTGTCAACTTGGGCTACGGCCCGCTACGCTAACAACTTGCTTTCCTTGCTAAGAAAGCAACTAACCCCTAACGGAGTTTGGAACTCAAATATCTGACTAAGCCATCAATACTGCGAGATTGGAGATAAATAACTCCTTGACCGGACAGCCGATTGATTAATCCTTCTCCTGATGTCATAGAGCCAATCCAACCACCTGCCAAACCAACTTTCATGCGAATTCCTGGTTCGTAAGCAACTAAATGACCACTATCAACAATAAATTCTCCGTTAATGCGTTTTTCGGTGAGGCCCCCATAAGCACCAAAGAACACTTGACCTTGACCGCTCAATTTGAGTTTAAATAGACCTTCTCCCGATATCCAGCTTTTGAAACCCGCCCATTGCACTCCCACTTTAATTCCTGGCGTATGGGCAATGTAAGCACCCGGTTGGAAGCAAATCTCAGTGCCTGTCAACTCAACCTGAGCAATGTCGCCCATCGTGGATTGAGTCAAAACTAGGTTGAGGGGTTGTTGGGTAGTGTTCGTAAAGGTGTTGACAAATAAAGACTCTCCTCCAAAAAATTTTTTGAGTAGTCCTGAAATCAATCCCCCTGAGAACTCAGTTTTCATGGATAGTTGGGCATCCATACTGGTCATTGCTCCTGCCTCAGCCGTGATGCTCTCACCGGGATTTAGTGTGACGAAAATAGCGGCAAAGGCGGGTTTGTAGCGAATTTCACATTTCACTTCTGAATCTCCGATGAGCAAAAGGGGTAAGGAATATTACTAGTGTTGCAAGAATTTTTTCCATGTCCAGATTTCTTAAAAAAAATACAGGACAATCTTTTGGGATTGTCCTGTTACTGCTGCTGTCTTAATATGCGACTGTTAAAAGTGCAATACTAAACTTTTTTTCAAAAGCTTATCGGTTCTTGGAGGTGACTTCTGAGTGCTTCTCTAAACGCGCCTTAACATTGTATTCAGCAGCGCTATGGTCATAGCCTAGCTCACCATTACCTTCTGTCGGGCCACCAATAGCTTTCCATGCATCCAGTCCGCCTCTTAGCTCGGATACGGATTCAAATCCAGCTGCCCGCAGTTGGTTGGCGGCTTGTGCGGTTTGGTCGTCACTGTCGCCATACACATAGATTTCCCGTCTCGAATCGAGGCTTCCTGTTGCCCTCTCTGCTAAGTCTTCTAGAGGCATGGTCATAGCTCCCATAAGCCGAGACGCATTGAAAGCGTTGCGATCGCGAACATCGAGTATGGTAAAAGCCGGTTCGCCCCATTCAAGACGCTGTTTGAGAGCCTGAGCACTCGATTGTGGCTGTTGCTGGCTTGGTGGAGTCGGTGTAATGTTAGGAAGCTTATCTTTTGCGTTAAGAATTGTTTTTTCTGCGTCTGCCATAAAGATTTATAACTCAATTACATCCCTTGCAATCTATCAAGGCATCTCTAGCTGTACCTTCCTTCTTGGGAGGGAGGATTGTAGATATCTACCTTAAGGCAGAAATAACAATCGAAATAGCGGAGCGAATTTAACAATAAACTCCTGAACAGTGAGTGGTAATGGATAACTGATAACTGCTTATTAGTAACTGATTTAATTGTTTTTGGCAGTTAAGGCAGAGCGTAATATCAGGAAAAAATAATTTAAAAGAAATCTTTGCCAAGAAACTGCTTGTTTTCTTTTGCTCCATTAGACAGAGCTGTTTTTCGCATATTTATACCGCTAGATAGATGTCTTATTATTCCACTCCTCCATCGACTGAAGCTCTTGTTAAATAACCTGAAGTTAAGTTTAATTTATTTTCATTATTTAAGCATGAGAGTAATAAACTATGAAAACAAGATATGAGTATAAAGATAACTTTGCAAAATCAATGGTGTTTTAGCGTAGCGTTATCATAACGCCTCTGTAGCTATTTACACAAGGTACTTAAGATATTAGCTAATGTCTTAAGACAGACTTTTTGTATTAATTTCATTATCAAAAATGAAAACTAATAAACTCTTAGTGAAGCTACAAAAACGCCTAAAAAGACTAGTAAAAAAACTGGGAATTACTCGTCTTTTGGGAATCCTGGTGGCGTGGATTTTAATATTCCAGGTTTGGGTCCTCCCCGCACTAACTCAGCAACCCGTGGTTATCAGCTTATTGACACAAGGTCAAGACTTGGCAAACTGGCGACCCTTTCTTGAAGAATTTCAACAGAAAAACCCCGACATTCGGCTCAATCTTGTCGAGGGGCCCTTTGATACTAACCTGCAAGAAAACCTCCTCACCTCTGCTTTTTTACTAGGAGACTCGCCCTACGATATCCTCAACCTAGACATTGCCTGGGTGCCTAAATTTGCGGCCGCTGGCTGGCTTAGACCTCTTGACGATCGCATTTCTGCTGAACACCGCGAAGAATTTGTTGAGAACAATATCGAGGGGGGAACTTACCAAGGCAAACTTTATCGGATACCCACAAACTCTGATGCTGGAGTCCTTTACTACCGAACAGATTTACTAGAGAAAGGCGGATTCGACCCTCCCGAAACCTTTAGGGAAATGATTGATATTACCCAACAATTGCAAAAACCAGGAGATACCGACGCTGGAGAAACAGATTGGGGTTACCTGTGGCAAGGCAAGCAGTACGAGGGTGTATCGGCAATGTTTGTCGAGGTGCTAGAAGGCTTTGGTGGCTTTTGGGTTAAACCAGATACCCTGGAAGTCGGTCTCGACAGGCCGCAAGCAATCCAAGCGGTAGAGTTTCTACGCAATACCATTACCAAAGGGATTTCTCCTCCCGGTGTCACCACTTACGGCGAAGAAGAAACCCGCCTTTTGTTCCAAAGTGGTGAATCCGTTTTCTTACGCAACTGGCCCTACGTCTGGCGACTGGCGAATCAGGAAGGTTCAGATGTTGCGGGGAAAGTGGGCATTATGCCAATGATTCACGGAGTTGGACATGATGGCGGTTCCTGCTTGGGTGGATGGGGTTTAGGATTATCCGCAACCACACCTCACCCCAATGAGGCCTGGCGACTGATTGAATTTATGACCAGTAAAGACACGATGCGTAGGTTTGTCTTAGAAACTGGCCTGATTCCTAGCTACAAGTCCCTGTTTACAGCCCCCGACATCGTTGCTAAATACCCTCACTTCCCACAACTGTTAGAGGCCGTTCAAGACTCGGTTTTACGTCCTCCCATTCCGCAATACGCCCAAGCCTCAGATATTTTGCAGCGCTATCTCAGTGCAGCTTTCACCGGCGGAATGAATCCAAAAGCGGCGATGCAAGCAGCAGCAAGGGAGACTCGCAATTTATTAGGCAGAGTGTGACTTTATCCATTTTGGATTCAAGGATTTTGGACTTTAGATTACTCAATCTAAAATCGCAAATCTCAAAGCAAGTGACTGACTGATAGCGAATAACTCATGACTACTACACAGGCTACTGCACAGGTAAAAGATGTAATTCGGGAACGAGAACAGCGAACGGGTTGGATGCTGGTATTACCAGCTATCATTGTGCTGTTTCTGGTATTTGCTTATCCCATTGGACGGGCTTTTTGGTTAAGTTTATTCACCCAAAATCTCGGCACCCAGTTAAAAGTAGAGTTCTCCGGTTTAGACAATTATGTACGAATGGTGGGTGATGGGCGTTTCTGGCGCAGTATGTGGAACACCTCAGTGTTTACGGCTGCTTCAGTTTTCCTAGAGTTAGTGCTAGGAATGGGTGTCGCCCTAGTCCTCAATCAATCCTTTAAAGGACGTGGAATTGTTCGGACGATTACCCTGATTCCTTGGGCTTTGCCAACGGCTTTGATGGGGCTAGCTTGGGCTTGGATTTTTAATGACCAATTCGGTGTTGTTAACGATATCCTCAGACGTGTTGGAGTGATTGATACTGGTATTACTTGGTTGGGAAATCCAACTCTGGCAATGATCGCCGTGATTTTAGCGGATGTTTGGAAAACAACACCCTTTATCGCCATTTTGTTGCTAGCTGGGTTGCAATCCATTTCCAACGATCTTTACGAAGCTCATTCCATTGATGGGGCAAGTCCCTGGCAGAGTTTTTGGAAAATTACTGTACCGTTGTTGATGCCCCAAATCGTGATTGCTTTACTGTTCCGGTTTGCTCAAGCGTTCGGGATTTTCGACCTGATTCAGGTAATGACAGGTGGCGGCCCAGGAGGAGCAACGGAAACAGTTTCTATTTATATCTACAGCACGGTAATGCGCTACCTAGACTTTGGCTATGGTGCAGCACTAGTCGTAGTGACATTTCTCTTGCTCGTGTTAGCCGTTGCGATCGCAGCTTACTTCTTGTCCAAATCTCGCGCCAATGCTACAGGTGCCCGTTAATGGCTGTTGTCATTGACAGCTAGTTGTACTTTGCAGGCTAGCAGGTTACAGGTTATGACTCCCAACGTTCAAACCTTCAACCTTTAACCTCCCAACCTTCAACCTCCCAACCTCCCAACCTTCAACCCGTTGATCTATGACTACCGCACAAAATCAACCCGCACAAGAATCATCAACTTTCGACTGGCGAAAAATTGTTTTACCAATCGCTGTCTTGTTGGTTGTGTTATTTTTCCTGGGGCCAGTTCTCTGGCAGCTACTGACTTCATTCAAAGTAAATGCAGATATCTCTGCCGTTCCGTCTGTCTACTTCCCTAAGCGGCTTACCCTCGAACACTATCAGTCTTTGTTTGTCCGTCGTCCGTTTACCCTCTACATTTTAAATAGCGCTTTTGTTTCCATCACTTCGACCTTGTTGGCTTTGGCATTAGGCGCTCCTGCTGCTTACGCCTTGGCACGAATGCGACTACCAGGAGAGAAATTTATCCTTGCTGGTGTTCTGATTGTGACGCTATTTCCTGCTGTCCTGCTGTTTTTGGGGCTTTTAGAGATTGTCAGATTTACTGATTTAGGCAATAACTTCTTAGCTCTGATTCTGCCCTACACCGCGATTAATCTACCCCTAACGATTTTGGTAATGCGAAGTTTCTTTCAACAATTACCAAAAGATTTAGAAGATTCTGCTAAGGTAGATGGCTATAATACCGTGCAAATGCTACTCCAGATCGTGCTGCCGATGACGCTGCCTGCTTTGGTGACCACGGGAATTCTCACCTTTATTTCTGCCTGGAACGAATTCATTTTTGCTTTAACATTCATCACCCGCGAATCAATGAAGACAATCCCTGTAGCAACAGCCCAGTTAAGTGGGGCATCAGTCTTTGAAATTCCCTATGGACCGATCGCAGCTGCTACAGTATTAGGAACGCTTCCTCTAGTAGTGCTGGTGTTGTTGTTCCAGCGCAAGATAGTTCAGGGGTTAACAGCGGGTGCTGTTAAAGGCTAATTTGGAGTAAGTCAATTTCCCATTTCAAATATCTTCGATGCTTAACCTAATGAAGCGTTAAGAGTCAAGCTTGAATAAAGCTATACCTTATGAACTCTGCTTCATTTTGATTAAATGGCTGTTTACTCTCAAAACTTAGCTGGATAGATTAATTAAAGTTAGAACTGAATTTGATACAAAACCTCTCTTCAACACCTAATAAAAACAATGGCAAAACTTGAACTCCAAAATCTCAACAAAACCTACAATCCCAAAGTCATCCCCGTTAAAGATATCAGCCTCGATGTTGATGAAGGTGAATTTCTGACCTTACTAGGGCCATCAGGATGTGGGAAATCAACGCTACTACGACTGATTGCTGGCTTGGAACCCCCGACTCGTGGCAAAGTCATCATTAACGGGCGCGATGTTAGTAGAGTAGGCCCAGGCAAACGCAACATTGCCATGGTGTTCCAAAGCTATGCGCTCTACCCCCACATGACGGTTTATCAAAATATTGCTGCTGGTTTGAAGCTACGCAAAATGCCATCCGATGAAATTCGACGGCGCGTAGAGGATGTTTCCGGAAAGCTAGGACTAGAAAATTTAATGGATCGCAAACCCGGTCAAATGTCGGGGGGTCAAAGGCAGCGGGTTGCTCTTGGCCGCGCTTTAGTACGCCAACCGGATGTCTTTTTACTGGATGAACCGCTGAGTAACCTTGACGCCTTGCTGCGAGAGCAAGTACGGGCAGATTTAAAACAGCTATTCGAGAAGCAGCAAGCACCCGTCGTCTACGTGACTCACGATCAAACAGAAGCCATGACCCTTTCTAGCAAAGTGGCTGTGCTTTACAACGGGTGTATGCAACAACTGGCACCACCGCAAGAAATCTACACCAAACCTGCCAACCAATTTGTTGCGGGTTTTGTCGGCAGTCCGCAAATGAACTTATTGACTCTCCCCTGCGAAGGCAATAATGCTGTCCTCGGTGACTATAGAATTCCTTTACCGAACCTACCCACACCCCCCTCGCAGATTGTATTGGGTCTTCGTCCAGAAGATGTCCACCTGGCTAAACCTGAGGATAGACTAACCATTCAGGGTCGGATATTCTTGGTGGAAAACCTAGGAATGCAAAACCTGATTAGCGTTCAGGTGAAGGGTTCAGAGTTGAGGATACGCGCTCTGTTGCCTGCCAATCAAGCCTGGGAAGGAGAAGACGTGACGCTATCTATGTCACCGCAAGCCATTCATTGGTTTGATGTACAGTCAGGCGATCGCATTGTAACTCACCAGTCGGAGCCAGTCGCTCCGTCTCTAGGGCTTCATACTGTTGATAATCAGCGTGTTTCAACTCAGCATTAACCAGCCATCGAGCAAACGAGAGTGGACTTATCTTGGGCGCTTCTGCAACAGAAGCGCCTCTCTTTGTCCTTAATAAATCCCTATAAAACCTTAAATACCTAAGCATAAACAATCAATCATATCTCTTTTGAGATAGAAAAATGTTTTAGTATTGCAATAAGATTCTTCTGATACCGAGTTGCATTCATACGTAGCATATTCATTTTCTGGCGCATCCCCGTGTCCGGAGCGTCTGTCTTGACTACTATGTTTGAACGCAACTTCGTATGACTATCTGATGTAGCCTTTTCTACGGAAGCTTGGCGTATATTATTCACCCAAAATCAATCAATCTTGGCTAAGATTACTACTTATAGTAGACAAAATCTAAAAATTAAGAAATAAAAACAAAAATAAACTTATATATATTTTTTACGCAATTTATCCTTAGTAGACCGTGAGAAAATTCCAACTCGCTCACTCTAAGAACAACCAATCAGCCTCAAGTATGATTCATTCTGAAAGCTCCACGAAACACAAAAATGTAGCTTTGCAAGTGAAGGCAGTTGTTAACCCAATAGAGTCTCTCCGAAATTACTTAACTTCGCTATACGAGTACGTAAACCAATTGCCTTTGCCGTCACAAAATGAGCTGGAGGAAGGGTTCAAAAACGTTGACAGTATCTTAGAAGAGCTACAAGTAACTCAATGCGATCTGCTCCAGCAAAACATAGAATGGAAAAACCGCTACGAAGCAGCGCTACAGCTCAGTAGTGAGGAGCGATTTAGATCATTGGTTTCCAATATTCCCGGTGCAATCTATCGATGTGCTTGTGACTCCGACTGGACGATGGAGTTTATCAGTGATGCCATCCAAGACATTTCTGCTTATCCCGCTTCTGACTTTATTTATAATTCCGTTCGGACTTTCGCCAGCATTATCCATCCCGAAGATTTGGCAATGGTGAACAGAGTCGTCAACGAGGGGGTGGAGTCAAACCAGCCTTATATTATTGAGTACCGAATTATTCGAGCTGACGGCAGCACAGCATGGGTTTATGAGAAAGGCCAAGGCATATTCGCTGAGGATGGAAGTCTTCTTTGCTTGGATGGAGCAATCTTTGATATTAGCGATCGCAAGCAGCTTGAGGTCGAGTTATGCCGTAGAGAGCAGGAACTTTCTGACTTTGTCAACAATGGGGCAATGGGTCTGCATTGGGTAGGAGCAGACGGGTACATTTTGTGGGCAAATCAAGCCGAATTGGATCTGCTCGGTTACTCCCACGAGGAGTATATTGGACACCACATCAGCGAATTCCACGCTGACACAGATGTAATCGACGACATCCTCAGGAGGCTACAAGCCAACGAGACGCTGCACGACTATGAAGCCAGATTGCTCTGTAAGGACGGCTCAATCAAGGATGTCCTCATTAACTCCAATGTATATTGGAAGGACGGAAAGTTCATCCATACACGATGCTTTACCCGCGACATTACTGAACACAAGATGGCAGAGCAGAAGTTGCAGGAGAGCGAGAGCCTGTTCCGCTCTTTGAGTGCTTGCTCACCCGTTGGCATTTTCTTGACAGATATTGAGGGACGCTGCACCTATACTAACCCACGCTGTCAGACGATCTGTGGCTTCACGCTTGAGGAAAGCCTAGGAGAGGGTTGGTCGCAGTCGGTACATCCAGAAGAGCGCGAGAGAGTATTTGCAGAGTGGTTTAGGAGCACTCGTGAAGGTCGGGAATACTCCGATGAGTTTCGTTTCCAGGCTAAGGACGGAACAATTCGATGGATTCACATCCGCTCATCCCCCATGTTCTCCGATCAGGGTGAACTTATGGGTCATGTTGGCACAGTAGAAGACATTAGCGATCGCAAACAAATTCTTGATCGGCTTAGAGACAGCGAGAATCGTTGGCGGACGATTATTGAAACCGAACCGGAATGCGTGAAGCTCGTGGCATCTGATGGCACTCTGCTTGATATGAATGCCGCTGGCCTCGCCATGATTGAATGTCCCAGTGCTGATGCGGTGATTGGACAGTCCGTTTATTCCTTGATTGCTCCTGAGCATAGAGAGGCATTTATTGCTCTCAACGAAAGTGTTTGTCAGGGCAACAGAGGCACCCTTGAGTTTGAGATTATTGGATTGCAAGGTACCCGCCGCTGGATGGAAACTCATGCTGTGCCCCTGCGTCATGAATCCGATGGCACGCTGGTACACTTAGCAATCACGCGAGATATCACGGCTCGCAAGCAGGCAGAGGAAGCTTTACAACGAGCCAAACAAGAGCTGGAAATCCGAGTTCAGGAGCGCACCGTTGAATTAAGAGCGGCTAATGAGCAACTCTTAAGTGAGGTTATCGAGCGCAAACGGGCGGAGGTGGAATTAGAGAAGTCGCTTTCTCTACTACGGGGGACACTCGAAGCCACTGCCGATGGTATTATCGTCAGCCAAAACGGAAGACACATCACCACTTTTAACCACAAGTTTGTTGAGATGTGGAACATCCCTGAATCCGTCATCGCCTCACGAGAACTCAGCCTTGTGTTGCCATTGATTTTGGAGCAACTAAAAGACCCTGAAGGCTTTCTTGTCCCAACACAGGAGTTGTTATCCCAACCGGAGGCAGAAGGTTACGGAATCTACGAGCTGAAAAATGGGAGAATCTTCGATCGCTATTCGCACCCGCAGTGGATAGGAGAAAACATTGTTGGCAGAGTTTGTAGCTTTCGGGATATTACCGAGCGCAAACAAGCTGAGGAAGCCTTAAAGAAGGCTCATGAGCAGCTAGAAATTAAAGTTGAAGAGCGTACTGCCCAATTAAGCCAAGCTCTCAGGCAATTGCAGAGCGAGATAGCGGAGCGCAAGCTCGCTGAAGCAGCACTGCGGGAGAGCCAACAGCACCTACAGGCAATCTTGGATCACTCGCCAGCAGTCATCTACCTCAAGGATACTCATGGGCAACACCTTCTAGTCAACCGCCAGTTTGAAACTCTGTTCCACGTTGAGCGGGAGGCAGTCAAAGGTATGAGCGACTACGAACTCTTTCCTGATGCGATCGCCCACACCTATCGGGCGAACGACTTGCAGGTACTCCAAAGCGGAACTCCGTTAAAGTTTGAGGAAGTTGCCCCTCAAGAGGACGGACTACATACCTACATTTCGATTAAGTTTCCTCTGTACGACTGTGCTGGTGTTCCTTATGCCGTCTGCGGTATCTCCACTGACATCACTGATCGCAAGAAAGCAGAGGAAGAACTACAGCGAAGTGAAGCGAGATTTCGAGCATTAGCTTGTCGGGAAGCACTACTCAACCGACTTGCCAGTCAGATTCGCAACTCCCTTGACTTGGGTACTATCCTGGAAACCACTGTACAAGAAATTTACAACCGATTAGCAGTAGATTTATGCGTTTTTGCCTGGTACGCCAACGACGGCACTCCTTGCGGTTGGGAGGTCGTTAAAGAGGCAAAAAATCCCGATCTGCCGAGCTTTTTGGGCTTATACCCCATAGAAAGCTGGCGTCCGTTTACCTGTAAGCTTGCCCATCAAGAAGAGTTTTCAATTGATAACATTACCCAGAGCGATGCCTGCGGCGGAACGCAAAGTGTTCAAGGGGCAATGCAGCAGATGCCACTGCCTTATGGTACGGCAGCTTTGTTATCGCTGCCAATTGAAACACAATCGGGTCAGCTAGGTACGCTTACCTGTGGTCGCTTAGTCTACAACCAATCTTGGACGGACGAGGAAGTGGAACTCCTGCAAGCGGTTACCAACCAAGTGGTCATTGGGATTAACCAAGCGCAACTTTACGAACAAAGCCGCATTGCTGCTAGCACGGCTCAAACCAAAGCAGCTCAGCTTGAAGTTGCCCTACACAAACTTCAACAAGCGCAAGCACAACTCATCCAGTCCGAAAAAATGTCTTCTCTGGGGCAGTTAGTTGCGGGTGTCGCTCATGAAATTAACAACCCACTTAACTTCATCCACGGCAATCTCTCTCACGTTCATCAATATACCGACGACTTGCTCAATCTAATTCAACTTTACGAGGAATACTACACCCATCCTGTACCAGAAATTCAAGCCGAGGCAGAAGCAATAGACCTGGATTTCCTCAAGGAAGACTTGCCCAAAATCCTGTCTTCCATGGAAATGGGCACTGATCGCATCCGTCAGATCGTCCTAAGTTTACGCTCCTTCTCACGGTTGGATCGAGCACAGATGAAGTGGGCAAACATTGACGAAGGGTTGGATGATACCTTGCTGATACTCGATCATCGCTTGAAAGATAGACCCAATCGTCCTGGTATCCAAGTCATCAAAGAGTATGGCAACTTACCTAAAGTGCAGTGCTACCCTGGACAACTCAATCAGGTGTTTATGAATATTCTGTCTAATGCGATTGATGCCCTTGAAGAATTGTTAGTGCAGCAGGACGTAACTCAGGTGGGAGGGTTGAACGTTGAAGGTTTGGTAGATAACCGTCCCGGAGGAACAGCCTCCAGCGAACAACTCGCTAACTTGCACCCTTTAACCCCTACTATTTGGATTCGCTGTGAGGTTAATCACTCTAATCAAGTGCTGATTCGGATTGTTGACAATGGGCCCGGTATGACAAAAGAGGTACAGCAACGGATTTGCGATCCGTTCTTTACAACAAAACCTGTCGGTCAGGGGACTGGTTTAGGGATGTCCATCAGCTACCAGATTGTAGTCGAAAAACATGGCGGTAAACTGGAGTGTATTTCAGCACCGGGTCAGGGTACAGAATTCATCATTTCTCTTCCAATCCAGCAGCCAAAAAATCGTTGCTTGATCCAAGAAGACTGGGTAGGGAGTGCAGCTAATGAAGAGGCTAACAGCCTAACTGTAGGCTAATTGAATGACATCCCCTACCCCCCTACTGCCCTCGCTATCCGCCTGAGAGAAGGGATAACTAACTGCACCGAGAAACATTTCAGGGGATTAGCTATGCTGGAGGGGAAGCCTCTACGGGGGTTAAAACGTTCATGCTTTTTCTGTCATTGAGTAGTCGCGATCGCAGTGCAGCGCACCATGCAACCTGATTTACAAGGACTGGAAATTACAAAGGGAGAAATCAAGCACTGTAGCGGTGTCAGCATTAATGCTGTCTTTAAACCACCGACATTCCGAAAATTCTTATCGGAGATTGGTAAAACCTCCCTAGTCATTCTTTTTATCTGGTGCAGCGGATTGATTCTCGCTGGTATCTTCCCGGAACAGTTGCTAGCATTAGCAACCATTGATGCCCTCGCTTCTCTGGTTTTACTAGCCGACGATCTCAGAAAAATTCGCTTTAGCTACAAAAACCGGAATCTGGTTCGGATGTTTGAGGATGTGAAGCGATTTAATTTTGTGATTAAAGCGATTGACATTAATGATCAAATAGAAGCTGTTGGCAATCATAGCGTGCGCTTGCAAAATCGAGAGCGGGTGATTCAAGCCCTCAGGATAGCCAGAGAGGATATTATTCGAGCGTTAAGAACCGAGCGGATTCTCCGGGAAAACAAGCGCTTTATCCAAGGGAATACTCAGCTATTTGAGGCAAATTTGATGGCTTTAACTGATTTGCAAATGAGTGACCAAGCCACTGAGTATGGACGACTGCTGAATGAGGCATTACAAATTGTCGTGAATGTACAAGAAGAAATGAAAAAGTTACAAGATCAACGCTTTTAGAAATAAAGCCCAAGGGATAGATTGGATTTAAATGTCTTAATTGTCAAGGAGCAGCGCGTTCTGTGCAACCGGATTTGCAGGGCTTGGAAATTTCACCAGGAGAACTCAGGCACTTATGCGGTCTTGAACCAACGGAGATTTTTAGACCAACACTTCTCGCCAACCCAAAAGGACGATTAAATTTCTTAATTCAAGAACTTTTGTTGAGCCTTGCTTTAACACCCATTATTGTTGGGCTGCTGCATGTGTTTGTGATTCTTCCTTTCATTGGTTCTTCACTGCTTGCCACCCTGATTACTCTGATCATTGTGCCACTTGTCGTCGTAGCAGCGCGATGGTTCTGGTTAAAACGCAACAGTCCTGCGACTCTATGTGCCTTACTCGATGAAGTGGATCGATACAATGCTGTAATCAAAGCAATACACATCAATGAGCAGTTGGAGGCGGTGGGGACGACAGAAATGAGTTTGCTCGATTGCGCTTCTCCCACCGACAAAGCCGATGTCTCCGACGAGCTTCGCTTACGCAAAAAAGTTCTTGAAGCACTCACCCTCACTCGAGAAGATTTGGTGAAAGCATTGAAAGCGGAGAAAATTCTTCGAGAAAATCAAAGCTTCCTAATCAGCAATCCTGAACTTTTAGTCACCAATTTAAAAACGTTGCAGGCTCTGCAAGTACATGATCAAGCCAGTGAGTACGGGCGTCTGCTCCATGAAGCCTTGCAGATTGCAGCAGGCGTCTCTGAAGAAATGAAAAAATTACAAAATAAACGTTGAAGCCGATTCTTCAATAGCAACGATTGGTCTTATTGAAGAATCTTCAACACAAAACTATACATTAAGTCATTGAATTAATTAATTCTACTTATAGAGAAAGGGTTATAAGTTTCCCTAAAATCCTATCAAAAAAGTCCTGTTGCTATCATTTGACATCTGCGTAGCTGACGCTAAGGCTCATGAGTAACGAATGAGTTTTTACACTAACAAGGTAAATTAAGAAAAACTTGGCTTTTTGAGTTTCACTCCGCGTCAATCAAATTTAAGATGACTACAAAACCAAAAATTATTGTTTTGGATGATGACCCAACCGGTTCTCAGACGGTTCACAGTTGCTTACTGCTAACGTGCTGGGATGTAGAGACATTGAGGTTGGGGCTGAGGGATGACTCACCCATCTTTTTTGTCCTCACTAATACCAGAGCGATCGCACCCGATCAAGCTGCCGCCGTTACTCAAGAAGTCTGCCACAACCTCAAAATTGCCCTCCAAGCTGAAGGGATTAAAGATTTTCTGGTTGTCAGTCGCTCTGACTCGACGCTGCGGGGGCATTACCCGGTGGAAACCGATGTAATTGCTGAACAAGTTGGCCCCTTTGACGCCCATTTCTTAGTCCCTGCATTCTTTGAAGGCGGCAGAGTGACTCGTGATAGCGTGCATTATTTGATTATTGATGGCGTTCCGACACCTGTGCATGAAACCGAGTTTGCGCGGGATTCAGTCTTTGGCTATCACTACAGCTATTTGCCAGATTATGTTGCACAAAAAACGCAAGGCCGCATTCCGGCTGAATCTGTAGAGCGATTTTTACTAGAAGACATTCGTCAAGGGAGTTTAGAGCGCCTCCAGCATCTCAACGGTAATCAGTGTGGTGTGGTTGATGGGGAAACTCAAGCCGATTTGGATAAATTTGCAGCAGATGTTTTAACCGCCGCATCACAAGGCAAACACTTCCTATTTCGCAGTGCGGCTAGCCTTTTAACCTCACTTGCCAACCTCGGCCCCCAACCTGTAGCCGCCGAAGATATGGCGCAGTATGTGCGGCAGGGCAAACCCGGAGCGGTAATTGTTGGTTCTCATGTTAAAAAGACAACGCAACAGTTAGAACAACTGCTGCAAGAACCCGGTGTTGTCGGCATAGAGGTAGATGTAGCGCATTTGCTTGATGAGTCGGAAGCCCAAAAAACAGCACTTTTGGCAACGATTTGCGATCGCAGTGGGGAGGTTCACGCCGATGGTAAGACGCCAGTCGTTTATACTAGCCGACAAGAGCTGAGCTTTGAAGATACACAAACACGTCTAGCATTTGGAGCAGCCGTTTCCTCATTATTGATGGATATCGTGCGCGGCTTACCAAAAGATATTGGATTTTTAATTAGTAAGGGAGGCATTACCTCCAATGATGTCTTGAGTACGGGTCTTGCCCTGAGGTCAGCACGGTTACTGGGTCAAATTATTCCTGGATGCTCAGTGGTGCGAACACCCTCTGACCATCCTCAGTTTCCCAATTTGCCAGTGGTTCTATTTCCGGGCAATGTAGGGGATGCCAACGCTTTAGTCACCACTTATAAACGGCTAAGTGAGGTTAAGCCCTTAGGGTAGGGAAAAGGGAAAGGGAGAAAGGGGAAAGGGAAAAGGGGAACCCCAGGGATAAAGTCTCCAGAGTTTAGCACCGTAATCTACAGCTACGGAATTCTCGGTCGTTTTTTTAGCGTTTTCCGCTCACCTCAATCCCCTTAGAAAAGCGATGCTAGGTCAGTAGCCGTCATCAACTGCGTACACTA
>JBFLZA010000085.1:0-18045 GCA_040756535.1 Cyanobacteriota bacterium | reverse complement strand
AAAACCCGTTGTCAGTGATGAAAACATGAGTGTACTAGCATCTTCTATAACTTCATTTCATACTATACGAACTCAGACATCGATGACTTCATTTCACACTCTACAAACCCGTACATCATTCTGGGCATTAGCACGGGATGTCAAACAAAAGCTGGAAGCGGGGTTGGAGCGGGGTAATATTTTCAGCGTAGTATTGATGGCCAGGAAAATTTTCGAGTCCGCTCTCTCTCAACCCAATGAAGTGCCTTTAACAGTGGCTCTCACCAATGTTGGTCGAGTAAACATCCCTAACACTTACGGCCCCTTCCACTTAGAAGAAATCAGCTATTATCCAGCTCAGGCTGCTTTTGGGGGGGTTTTCACTGCTGCTGTAGCCACCTTTGAGGGAAAAATGCTTTTGAATTTCATCTTTTCTGAGCCTTCAACCAGTCGAGAGACAATGGAGACTCTTGTCAATAGCGTTGTGTCCTGTATTGTTGATGTCTCTACTCACTCTACATTAACCGAAAAATCTTCTCCAGAACTGGCTCAAATTTCTTCCTGAAACTGATAAGTTTCTCGTAGATGCTCTACTCAGATTTGTCTTTACTAATGTACGATCTTCTCTCTGGTTTGGAGTTCAGACTCATTTCAAAGAGAACGTTTTTCTGACTAAAACTTAAGCACAAAACAGCGATACACCGATAAGTTTTTACCACATAAATGACTTATGGTTAGCATTGAATTAAAGCGAGTGGTCGTCACTGGTCTGGGAGCTATTACCCCCTTGGGCAACACAGTAACAGAATACTGGCAGGGACTCCTTCAGGGACGCAGTGGGATTGGGCCGATTACTTTGTTTGATGCCTCTCGGCTAGCTTGTCAGATTGCAGGAGAGGTTAAAGGTTTTGACCCTTGTGATTATATTAATCGCAAGGAGGCTAAGCGCATGGATCGCTTTGCCCAATTTGCAGTCTGTGCCAGTCAGCAAGCGATCGCAGATGCCGGACTTGAGATTAATGAACTCAATGCGGCTCAAGTTGGTGTACTGATTGGCTCTGGCGTTGGCGGCATTAAGGTGATGGAAGACCAACAGGAGATCTACCTCACTCGCGGCCCTGATCGCTGTAGTCCTTTTATGATTCCCATGATGATTGCCAATATGGCTGCAGGACTAACAGCCATCCACATCGGGGCAAAAGGGCCAAATTCCTGTACGGTTACAGCTTGTGCTGCGGGTTCCAATGCTGTGGGAGAGGCGTTTCGTTTAATTCAACGGGGTTACGCCCAAGCGATGATCTGCGGGGGTACAGAAGCGGCCGTTACCCCGTTATCGATTACTGGATTTGCTGCCGCTAAAGCGTTATCAACGCGCAACGACGAACCCACTCGTGCCTCTCGCCCCTTCGATCGCGATCGCGACGGGTTTGTCATGGGGGAAGGAACTGGAATTCTCGTCCTAGAAGAGCTAGAACACGCTCTTTCGCGTCATGCTCACATCTATGCAGAAATCGTTGGCTATGGGATGACCTGTGATGCCCATCACATTACGGCTCCTGTGCCTGGAGGTCAAGGGGCTGCTAGAGCGATGGAACTCGCGCTCAAAGATGGCGATTTGTTTCCCAACCAAGTCAGTTACATCAATGCTCACGGCACCAGTACATCGGCCAACGATGTCACTGAAACGATGGCGATCAAAAAAGCGTTAGGACAACAGGCGTTTCAAGTCGCCATTAGTTCCACAAAATCCATGACAGGTCATCTGTTAGGAGGTTCTGGAGGAATCGAAGCGGTGGCAACGGTGATGGCAACAGCTACAGACGCCATTCCACCGACGATTAATTTGGAGAATCCTGATGCAGCCTGCGATCTCGATTATGTTCCAAACCATAGTCGCACTCAACGAGTGGACGTTGCCCTTTCTAATTCCTTTGGTTTCGGAGGCCACAATGTCGCCCTCGCCTTCAAAAAGTTTGAGGGATAGTGCAGCGTGGCATAAATAACTCCTTAGCTGTTAGCTCCGGGAGCTGGGGAGCTGGGGAGCTGGGGAGCTGGGGGGCATCGACATAATTACGAATTAGTAATTAGTAATTTGTAATTAAAGACGGGTTAGATTCCCCGACTTCTCAGGTCGCCCACGTCCGATCTAGATTCACGCTCCCCATCTGAACGTCAATTAGGAATTATCAATTACGAGTTACGAATTTTTAATGGGCAGCCTCCCTGTTGCCTGTTAATGAGTTGCTTTTTTGTGAGTTTTTGATTCAAGTTGTGATTAACAAGGTCGCGTTTTTATGAGTGAACAGGAAATTATCGAAAAAGTCCAAGTTATCGTCGTAGAGCAGCTAGGGGTTGAGGAAGAACAGGTTACCCCAACCGCTAATTTTACCAGTGATTTAGGAGCTGATTCCTTGGATGCAGTAGAGCTAATCATGGCTCTAGAGGAAGCATTTGAGATTGCAATTCCTGATAAAGACGCTGAAAAAATTGGCAGTGTCCAGCAGGTTGTTGATTATATCTATCAAGTTAGTCATGCAACTGCTCCATTACCAACTTAAAAATTCGTAATTCGTAATTAGGTTAAACATGAGCGATCTGCATACAACTAAAAACCCTTACCCCTTTCAGAATGTTTAATGGAGTTACTAGTAAAACAAGGGATGATACTGACGGGAACCGGTTCGGCAGTTCCTTCTCTTTACCTAGAGAACCATCAGCTGAGCCAAGTCCTGGCTACCTCTAATGATTGGATTAAAACTCGCACGGGTATTTGCCAGCGCCACCTTCTGCCGCCTGAAGATTCGCTAACGACAATAGCCACTCAAGCGGCTCAAAAAGCGATCGCAATGGCCCGGCTAGCTCCACAACAGCTCGATCTAATCATTTTAGCCACCTCTACCCCTGACGATTTGTTTGGTAGTGCCAGTCAGGTTCAAGCGCAACTAGGAGCTACTCATGCCGTGGCTTTCGATTTAACGGCGGCTTGCTCTGGTTTTGTCTTTGGTTTAGTAACGGCTGCCCAGTTTATTCGCACGGGTGCTTATCGAAATATTCTCTTGATTGGTGCTGATGCGCTCTCCCGCTGGGTTGATTGGTCTGACCGACGCACCTGCGTTCTTTTCGGTGATGGGGCAGGAGCAGTCGTTCTACAAGCGTGCGAACGTGACCACCTTCTAGGTTTTCACCTGCAAACCAATGGTACTCAAAATCACCATCTTAATTTGAGCTATCAGGCTCAGGCAAAACCCCTGGTGGATAGTCTCTGCGTTGGTCAAGGGACATACCAACCCATGACAATGAATGGACAAGAAATCTACCGCTTTGTTGTCCAACGAGTTCCCGAAGCGATCGAAAAAGCCCTTTTTCAAGCAGACCTTGCGGTTACTCAAGTGGACTGGCTCCTAATTCATCAAGCCAATCAGCGCATTATCAATGCCGTGGCTGAGCGTTTAGGAATCCCAGCTAAGAAGATTATCAGCAACATAGCAAAGTACGGAAACACTTCGGCAGCCTCGATTCCTTTAGCCTTAGATGAAGCAACTCGCCAAGGGCAAATCCAGCCAGGTGATGTTGTAGCTATAGCTGGGTTTGGAGCGGGACTCTCTTGGGGAGCCGCCATCATCCAGTGGAAATTGTTCTAAATCCGTCCGACCCACTGTTACTTAGCGCTATTCCTACTCGTTCAATCAAGGAGGAAACATGAAACTTTTAAAATCCACCTCACTTGGACTTATAGCGATATTGAGTATTGGTTTTAATTTTGGATTTATTGGGAAGACGCTAGCAGATAATAAATCCTGTGAGGGTGCTAGTTGCAACAATAAAAATCCAGTAGATTATCGCTGTGATTCTGATGCAGACGTTGTCACTGAATTAACCAAAACAGTTTATCGATGGCAAGATTCTTGGCAACCCAAAAAAATAATTGTTCAAAAAATATATTCAGAAAAATGTCATGCGACTTGGACTAAAGCCTATATTCCAGATGATACATATTTTTTTCTAAGAGGACGAGATGGAGGAAATGGGAATCAACCCATCTATGGGCTATTTAAAGCTGATGGAAAAGGATACTTTTGGGCTAATGGAAAGATGGCTAATGGTGATGTTACTAATCAGGCTTGTGTTGCTCTTCCCAGTCTAGTTATTCCCAGGGTAGGGTATTCCTATGAGCGGTATTGTACTGATTTTAATTAGAAACAAGGCAACGGTTTTACTTACCCGAATAAAGGTCTATGTGCGCTTCAATAAAGCATCATTGGAGTTGCACAGGAAACGAAAAGTATAATCCTAAACCCAAATTAGCCAATCAACAGATTGAGCAAACATCCTCATTAAAAAACACAAATCTCCAATCGGAATTTACCTATGTCAACTCTACTCGACGTTAATTCACCTAATACTGCTACTCCTAGTTCTACGAATCATCTGCCCGATCCCGTTGCATTGAAAACAACAAAATCGAAGCTTACGGTCGAAGAAATTCAGAAACTGTTGCCCCACCGCTACCCTTTTTCGCTGGTAGACCGGATTGTTGAATATGAGCCAGGGAAACGAGCGGTTGGACTTAAAAACGTTACCTTCAATGAACCCCATTTTCAAGGTCATTTTCCAGGGCAACCTATTATGCCTGGGGTAATGATTGTGGAAGCAATGGCACAAGTGGGTGGTGTGGCACTGATCGAGCTAGTAGAGTCGGAAGGCGGACTGTTCCTGTTTGCTGGTATTGATAAAGTCCGGTTCCGTCGCCAAGTGGTGCCTGGCGATCAATTGGTAATGAGGGTAGAACTGTTGTGGATCAAAAAGCGCCGTTTCGGTAAGATGCAGGCGCGTGCTGAAGTTGATGGCAACCTGGTTACTGCTGGTGAACTGATGTTTTCCCTAGCGGATTAACCAGAGTTGAAATGGGACTATCTTAGATTTTGGACAAAGGGACGCCCCATAAATGGGGTTGAGCGATCGCAAAAGCAATTCACTATACACAAAAGCACGGCAGACTAGGCTAATACCCATCTGCTATACCAATTCACGAAAAGCCTGCTACAGATGATTTTTTTATTCCCCCCTTGATAAGGGGGGTTAGGGGGGTCAATGTGTAGCGCAGTAAACGTGAAATGGTATAGAGAATCTCTTCCCCTACTTCCCCCGCTCCCCACACTTCCCCTACTGATCTAAACAAGGGGGTTATCAAAGCGGATTGAGTATGAGGGAGGAGATTTTGATTATTCTGCTCCAGAATGATGGCAAGACTCACTGAGAGATTGCCAAAGTTTTGAGATGTTCACCGTGAACAGTGGCTTACTGATGTATGTATAGAAATCTTGATAATTTGCTAGCTTACCAATAAGCGAAAGCCAGAGCATGAGCGAAAAGCAACGTCTGAGGATATCAGATTCTGACTATAAATAGTGAACCAAGAGTTACAAAAATTGGATATTCACCTTAAAGGGTATTGTATAAAGTAACACAATACTCCTTTCCCAGATCTCTAACTTTCAGCAGATAGTTGTATCTTCTGAGAGGTGATACTCTAGGGCTGTCCCCCTATAATTTATTGCCTTCTATTTTTATAAGAAAAGTATTTTATCTTATGGTCTTCCTCCTCAAATTTAAATCGGTGAAGTACTAAAAAAACATGGGGGAAGCTGTTCAAAAACCTTCTCAGCGTTTACTTGTATTTATAAATTAGTTCTTAGGTACTTATAGCCCTAAGTACTTTTTGGTAGTATAATTTTACGGGAGAGACAACAACAGTAAAGGTGTTGTTGTCTAGGCGGCAATATCAGGTCTTGCATCTACTCTTTCGATCGATGATCAACAGGCTGTAGAGATCGAAAGGCTTACCTGAAGTGGCAACAAAATCACCGGAAACGGATTTGTATAACACCGCTGGCTTAGCATAAGCACAAAATCCAGGAATTTCAGTTGCTCGCTCATACATTCCCAAAAAACGAATATGTCAAATCGAAGACGCAAGCGTGGTGTGATTCTTACTGCTGAAGGATGGGAAAAACTTCAGGAAGCAAAACTTGAGTTGGAAATTAAAGAAAATTATGGAGACAGGTATACCATTGAAGATTTAAGTGAATACTCTGGATTAAATCCTTGTACAGTTGGGAGAATATTAGCTCGCGAAGAAGGGGTTGACAGACGAACACTTGAGCTATTTTTCAAGGTTTTTAATTTAGAACTGGATAAAACTTACTATTCAAACTCAGACCCGAGTAAGCGCCAAGACTGGGGAGAAGCGATTAGTGTTTCAGTTTTTTATGGACGAACAGAAGAGCTTGCCACATTAGAGGAATGGATTGTTAGCGATCGCTGCCGATTAGTAGCCCTATTAGGAATGGGTGGAATTGGTAAAACGGCTCTATCTGTCAAGCTTGCAGAACAGGTTCAAGATAAATTTGAGTACGTTATCTGGCGCTCCCTACGAGACGCTCCGCCAGTTGAATCTATTTTGGCTAACCTGATCCACTTCCTGTCTGATGAGCAGGAAACGGAAACTGATTTACCAGAAAGGGGCGGGGATAGAATATCACGACTGCTTGAGTATCTACGAAAACATCGCTGTCTACTAGTACTCGATAACGCGGAGACGATTCTGCGTAGCGGGAGTCGAGCGGGACAATACCGAGAGGGGTATGAGGAGTATGGTGAACTTTTAAGACGGGTGGGAGAAGTCACTCACAAAAGCTGCTTGGTGCTAACTAGTCGAGAAAAGCCCAAAGAAGTGGCGTCACTCGAAGGAGATGCACTACCCGTCCGTTCCTTACGACTGAGTGGACTCAAAGAGATAGAAGGGCGAAAAATCTTTGAAATGAAAGGGCTTTCTGGCTCCGAACCCGAACTCAGAACACTGCTCAAACGCTATGCAGGTA
Organism: Cyanobacteriota bacterium; assembly: GCA_040756535.1. Classification (GTDB taxonomy): domain Bacteria; phylum Cyanobacteriota; class Cyanobacteriia; order Cyanobacteriales; family Coleofasciculaceae; genus JBFLZA01. The sequence continues at coordinate 11,185 of JBFLZA010000085.1, read as the reverse complement.
ATGCATTAGCATTGAAGGTAGTGGCTACTACTATTCTTGATTTATTTGATGGTAATATTTCGGAATTTTTTCAACAAGATACAACTGTTTTTGGCGACATTCGCGATATTTTAGACCAGCAGTTTGAGCGGTTGTCTGATTTAGAAAAGGGCATCATGTACTGGTTAACCATTAATCGCGAACCGGTTTCGCTCTCCGAGTTACGCTTAGACATGGTCTCACTAGTACCGCGAACCAAATTATTGGAGGCTCTAGAATCTCTAGGCCGGCGATCGCTAGTTGAGAAAAATTCATCACACTTCACGCTACAACCTGTAGTGATGGAGTATGTAAACTATCACTTGATTGAGCAGATTTGTGACGAAATTGTTACTAAAAATATCGATTTATTCAGTTACCATGCTCTGTTAAAGGCGCAAGCAAAAGACTATGTCAAAGAGTCTCAAATTCGCCTCATCCTTCAACCCGTTATCAATGAATTAACTACTGTATTTAAAAATAAAAAAAATCTGGAAAATCAGTTAATTCAAATTCTAAATCAGCGGCGAGAAACATCACCTTTAGAACCAGGATATGCAGGGGGAAACATTCTCAATATTCTGGGTCAACTGAAGACAGATTTAAGTGGCAAAGATTTTTCTTGTCTAACGGTTTGGCAAGCAGATCTACGCGAGATGAACTTGCACAATGTTAATTTCAGCCATGCCGATTTAACCAAATCGGTTTTCAAAAAAACCTTTGGTAGCATTTCTTCGGTAGCCTTCAGCCCGGATGAGAAATTTTTGGCTACGAGTGATACGAATGGTGAGATTTGCTTGTGGCGAGAATTTGCAGATGGTGAACAGCTATTGAGCTTGACAGGGCACACTAGTTGGGTACGAATGGTTGCCTTCAGTCCAGATAGTCAAACTCTAGTTAGCTGTAGTACTGACCGAACTATAAAGTTGTGGGGGCTGGACACAGGTCAATGCCTGAAAACGTTAGGAGGACATCAGGGTCGGATTTGGTGTGTTGCCTTCAGCCCGGATGGTCAAACTCTAGCTAGTGGCAGTGATGACCAAACAGTGAAGTTATGGAATGTTCGCACTGGTGAATGCCTGAAAACCTTACAGCAACATTGTGCTGCTATATGGGCCGTTGCTTTTAGTCCAGATGGTCAAACTCTCATCAGTAGCAGTGAGGATCAGACCCTTAGGTTATGGGAAATTGATACCGGTCAATGCCTAAAAACGTTGCGAGGACATACTGATTGGGTATGCTCTGTTGCCTTCAGTCCAGATGGTCAAACTTTGGTTAGTGGCAGTTATGACAAAACAGTGAGGTTATGGGATGTTAGTACGGGTGAATGCCTGAAGGCGTTGCGAGGGCATACAGGTCGCATCTGGTGCGTTGCCTTCAGTCCTGAAGGTAAGACCCTAGCGAGTGGCTGCGAGAGCCAAACGGTGAAGCTATGGGATGCCAGCACAGGTGAGAGCCTAAAAACATTGCAAGGCCATACAGGTCGAATTTGGTGCGTTACCTTCAGTCCTGAAGGTAAGACCCTAGCGAGTGGCTGCGATAACCAAACGGTGAAGCTATGGGATGTTAACACTGGGGTATGCCTCAGAACTTCGCGAGGATATAGCAATGGGGTATGGTCAGTGCATTGGAGTCCGGATGGTCAAACCCTAGCCACTGGTTGTGAGAACCAAACGGTGAAGCTATGGGATGTCACTACTGGCAAATGCTATAAAACTTTGGAGGGACACACGCATCGGGTTCAAGCTATTGCCTTCAGTCCTCAAGGTACGATACTGGTCAGTGGTTGTGATAGCCAAACCGTAAAGCTATGGGATGTCAGTACTGGCAAATGCTATAAAACTTTGCGGGGACATACTGGGAGTATGCGAACAGTAGCCTTTAGTCCGGATGGCAAAAACCTAGCGACTGGCAGCTTAGACCGAACAGTAAGGCTATGGAATGCCAACACCGGTGAATGCTTCAGAATTTTGGAACATACTCATGCGGTATCTTCTATTGCCTTCAGTCCGGATGGTCAAACCCTAGTTACTGGCTGTGAAGATGAAACAGTGAAGCTGTGGGATGTCAATACAGGTCAATGCCGCCAAACATTTAAAGGACATACAGGTTGGGTCTGTTCTGTTGCCTACTCTCCGAGTTCTCCTTCGCAGTACAGTCCGGATGGTCAAATCTTGGCCAGTGGTGGTGTAGACCAAACGGTAAAATTGTGGAATATTGCCACTAATCAATGCCTTAAAACTTTCCACGGACATACCAGTTGGGTGCAGTCAGTGCATTGGAGTCCGGATGGCCAAATCTTGGCCAGTGGCAGCATAGACCAAACGGTCAGATTATGGTGTGTTAATACCCATCAATGCCTCAAAACATTACAGGGACATACCAATTGGGTGCAGTCAGTGCATTGGAGTCCGGATGGTCAAATCTTGGCTAGTGGCAGCATAGATGAAACTGTTAAACTTTGGAATCCCAAGACGGGCGAGTGCCTAAAAACTCTCAGCAGCGAAAAACCCTATGAGGGTATGAACATTACTGGTGCTAAAGGCTTAACTGAAGCGACTATTGCGTCTCTGAAAGTACTGGGAGCAATTGAGTAGGCTGATGTGCATTTATATCAAATCTGATTGATACCAAATCCGGGTTGACTACCCCCTTTATAATCCAGTCCGCGCAGGCGGACGCTTTTTTGTATAGCCGCGACTTCCTCCTCGCCTGAGCTAAAGGGGGGCTATAAAAGTGGATTTGGTATGAACTCCCATAGTTGAGACAGACACTCTTGGTGTTCCAATCACTTCGGACGCTAAGAGAGTTTTTATGATGATTATCTACATTCAGCTCTCCTAGGAAAATATCTCTTAGGAGAATAAGAGTCTCCGAGTCAAGAGTCGGGAGGAATAAATTTTTATTCTTTCTTTATGAGCAATCCTACACATCAACAACTAACGATTACTTGAGTACGCCCGAAACAGCTGAGAACCTTAAGTTCGTCCTTAACTCCCTGATCTTTGCTGGACAAAATTCTCCTGAACTGAAAAACTGAACGGCAATAGACCTTCGTTCCTAAGGACTAAAAGACCTAAATGAACCGTTGCCCATCTGAGATTGATCTTTCAACAATAGTGACGCTATGAAGCTCAATCGTGGGATGAACTCCTGCGTTGGAGTAGTAGCTGTCATTCAACGATATCAAGAAGAGTCTACCTGTGAAAAGCTGTTCACTATCAGCACTGACTAACTCACAGTGGTGGCAGTCACGCCAGTATGGGAACGCTTCATTAAAATCTAACTCAAATCGCTGAAAAGAGAATCACCGGATTATTGTCCTAGGTATCTCGGTTTAAGGCCATCCGTCTTGGACTAGAGAGTTGCTTTGCCCAATCATGGGGCAACATCCAACCTCCTCCATTCTTGTTAAGTTCAAAAGTTGCCAGTCTTCACTAATCTACTCATTGCTGCAATACACCCTTACAAGCTTGGGACGACCTTGACATATATGAGATTACCTTTAGAGAAAAGGAGGCTGTGTAATGTTTAATTCCTCCACCTTGCCTCTGCATACCCTTCTCCCGTCGCACATTGAGTGGGCTGCCCAGCAGTTAATGCAAGAGAGTATAGACGATCCATGGGGCGATATCTCACCTGCTATCTACGATACAGCTCGTGTCTTGCTTTTGCCGCGATCGCTACAACCTGAGGGGGCTTTGGACTTCATCTTACGCAAACAAAAGGACGATGGGAGTTGGGGCGGACCCGATGCCTATTGCCTGGTGCCGAGTCTAGCTGCAACGGCAAGCCTGCTTCATCTGACTCTAAAAGCGGCACATGGAGAGGAAATCGCTGGGGACGCCAGTGCAGTTTCTCTAGCAGCTTGGCGCGGTTTGGACTTCCTGGCATCTGCCTTGCCTGACCAAAAGGAACTGCCGGATCTAGTAGCGATCGAACTCATTATGCCTGCTCTAGTTGAAGAGATTGAGGATACGCTGACAGCGCTGGCGGATGTGACACCCATTGCGGCCTAAGCTGCCCTTGCTTACCAATGGCATTCTTGTCCAGAAAGGTCAAAGGGGCAAGGGGAAGGGGAAAGGGTAAATAAATCAAGTCTTTCACCTTTTTTCTCTCACCTGAAAATGTGCAAATTATAGGCGCAACAGCTTAACACCAAGAATTTCAGAGCGAAAAATTAAATTATCAGGGCTAACTAAACCATTGCATCTTAGGTTGCAACTTGCGATGAACACACCTTATAAAGTTCATGAGACAAGCCGCTTCTGGCTGAACGTGCAGGAATGCTTGAGAATCACGCTACCTGCTCAAGATAAAAGGCGTTTAGCACGGCTACGCACAGCTATGCGTCTGGGCAAGCCACTGCCTATTCAGATATTCCACTCTTTAGAAGTTCTCGGTAGTGAGATCGATTACTTGCATGATGTGCGTGATGTTAATGGAGTGTTTGGTGGATCACCGGCTGCAACTATTACTATGCTGACCCACTCCAAAACGCATCAACAGCGTTCAATTGCCTTTATCTCAGAAATGGCTGCTAGCCTTGGAGGAGCACTACCAACTGCAACTCAGCTAAACATATTTGAACGGTCATGGCTGATTCACCATCTGATCCAAGCGGGTATGCCATTACCCAAAAACTTGACTCGTACTACCGCTGAGTACTTCACTGCCTGCCTAGGCCCACGCGGTGCTAGCTTCACGCCAGGGCAAGTACCCGATGCAGATAACAGTGCTATGGTTCTTTGCGTCCTCAGTGCTCTAGGGTATCCCATCGAGCCTAGCTGTCTGCTCACCTATGAGGACGAAACGTGTTTCCGCTGTTACGACGGTGAAAGTAATCCGTCTGTTAGTACTAACGCTCACATCTTAGAAGCGTTCGGCAACTATAGGGTGCAGTGCCGTTTGTCAGTGCCAAAGTATGAGCAGGCGATCGCAAAAATCTCAACTTACTTGCTGTCCGCCCAGCAGCAGGATGGTAGCTGGTTCGACAAGTGGCACGCATCGCCCTATTATGCCACGGCTTGTAGCGTGCTCGCGTTGCAGCGTTTTGGTAAGAGTAATACAGCAGCCGCCCTCAAGCGAGCAATTGCCTGGGTTTTACGCACACAACGAGACGATGGCTCTTGGGGTTTTTGGTGTGGGACGCTTGAGGAAACAGCCTATGCCCTTCAAATACTTCTACTGGCTGGACGGTCTGAAGATACTGTAGCGATAAGGAAGGCGGTAAGGCGAGGTGAACGCTTCTTGACTAAGCATCTCGATGCGCCACCCAACGACCCCGTGCATATGCCACTGTGGCATGGCAAAGAACTTTACTCGCCAAGGCGTATTGTTCGCACCGCCGTCTTGAGCGCCTTGTATCTGTGTGCCACTAACCGATCCAACGCCCAGTCTAGGGGTGAAGAGACTCTGGTCAACTATGCTGCCTAAGGCTATTTCAACACAGATGTTTTGCCATGACTGATCAGACAAGGGAGGCAAAAGAGAAGTTTGGTTAAAAGCACTTCTGCATCCTCCTTCTTGTCCTAATTTAGCGATCGCACAAACGCTTCCTTGAACTTGTACTAGGGACAAAAGAAAGATGAAACTGCTTGATGGCCCGAAGACTCCACCCTTTGTACAGACGCTTGAGTGGATTACTCATCCCTTGGAATTTCTAGACAACTGTGCCCATCGCTATGGTGATTTCTTCACCGTGAAAAGGAACAATAATCGCCTAGATGTGTACCTCAGTAACCCACAAGCTATTCAAGAGATATTTACTGCTCATCCTGAACAGTTTGACTCTGGTTTAAGGAACGGGCTGTTACAAACTTTGTTGGGGCAGAACTCACTTAGCTTGAGCTTACTCGATCGCGATCGCCATCAGCGCCAGCGACGGCTACTCATGCCCCCTTTTCATGGAGAACGGATGCGAACCTATGGTCAAATCATCTGCGACATCACCGAGCAAGTGATGAGTCAGCGACCTATTAATCAGCCTTTCTCAGTCCGTTCAACAATGCAAGAGATCGCCATGCGAACCATATTAAGTACCGTTTTTGGTCTGCATGAAGGGCAGCGCTTTGAGCAAATGCGGCAACTGCTCTGTTCGCTGCTAGACTCGATTAGCTCCCCCTTACGCTCCAGTTTGATTTTCTTTCGCTCCCTTCAACGAGATTTAGGTTGCTGGAGTCCGTGGGGACGCTTCCTGCGCCAAAAGCGGCAAATTGACCAACTCCTCTACGCCGAGATTGGCGAACGTCGGCAGCAACCCGACCCCTCACGCACAGATATCCTCAGCTTGCTGATGTCTGCTCGAGACGAAGCAGGCCAACCGATGACAGATGTAGAGTTACGAGATCAGCTAATGACTCTCCTATTGGCAGGCCATGAGACTACCGCTTCAGCCTTGGCTTGGGCCTTGTACTGGATTGAGCAACTGCCGGAGGTTCGCGACAGGCTACTCCAGGAACTCAGCACTCTTTCTCCCGACTCAGATCCGAACACCATTAATCGACTTCCCTATCTCAGTGCAGTCTGTCAAGAGACGTTACGCATCTACCCCATTGCTTTAATTTGCTCTCCTAGAGTTGTGAAATCACCACTTCAATTAATGGGTTACCAATTTGAGCCGGGTACAGCGTTGATTCCCTGTATCTATTTAACCCACCATCGGGAAGAACTCTATCCGGAATCTAAACAGTTTAAACCAGAGCGTTTTCTGGAGCGTCAATTTTCAGCCTATGAGTATTTGCCCTTTGGTGGCAGCAACCGTTACTGTATTGGGTCAGCTTTTGCACAATTTGAAATGAAACTTGTCCTCGCTAAAATTTTGTTGCACTATCACCTGGCACTCGCTGATAAGCGTCCAGTAAAGCCTGTACGCCGTGGCTTTACGTTAGCTCCTCCTAGCAGTATGCAGATGGTTATGACACGAATGGCACTTAGTTAAGGCTAGGACTTATGCAGTGAGAACGAGATTACGCCCTTCCTGGGCAATTACCAAGCGTCTCAAGGTTCTACCTTCATCTTTCATGTGAAAGGTCACACAAAATATACTTGAAGAGTGTTAAATTGAGACGACTTTTCTATCAGCAGCTAAATATAAGCAAACACGAACCTGTATCATTTCTTAAAACTTGTAGCTACCATTCAATCCTATACACTGGCTTAATTGCTGAAGATAGCTGGTATACCGTTGTGTCCAATTATCACGGGAACGCAAAATTGTTATTCTACGATTAGCATCATTACCCGGAAAACCGTAGTCGAGAATTAACAGTTTATATTCTTTTATACACTTTCCCAAAATACTGCTCTTAGTGGCTATTGGCACATCGTGAAAGAAAACCTTTTGCTCAGGGTTATGTAGATCTACATCACCAACTATTTCTAACTGCTGAACATCTGATAGGTTATTTAACATTGGTTCGAGAGAAGGATTTATTACAGACTCCTCTAAGTCAGAAAGGATAAGGTTTTGGATGTCGCTATAACCCAAGTGAAAACCAATTATTTTCATGGCATAACTATTCATCATATATCAACATTGGATGAAGAGTTTTAGCCCATTGTGACATATAAATCAGGAATGATATACATCATTGACAGCAACTATGAACTGACTGAGGTAATGGAACTGGAGAGCGATGAGCAAGGCGATCTCCAGTTGTCCTCTAGAAAAATTTCAGGCGATCCCGGTGAGGCCACTAGGTCGGGTCGGGTCAGTTGTGATCGCGCTTAACTAAGTGCCATTCGGTTATGACACCCTTCGGGTAGGGAAAAGGGAAAAGGAGTCGCTTCGCTCAACCTTCTAACCTTCAATTGGAAAGGACTGGGGAATTTTGAGGGCATCGCTCATTGAGCACCATTTTGATTCCCGCTTTAGGCCGAAGCGTAAAGGCAGGCCAAGGTGTGGTTTCTTGTCCGGGTAACAGGGAAAGCTGAAACTTCTGAGCAATGGTTGCTAACAATAAAACAGCTTCCATCTGAGCAAAAGATCTGCCGATACAGACTCTTGGCCCCCCACCAAAGGGAAAATAGGCATAATTGGGGAGTTGCTTCATTTTCTCCGAAGCCCAGCGATCGGGATTAAAGACTTCGGGTTGGTCAAAATAGCGCGAGTCACGATGCGTTACCCATTGGCTGAGAATGATGATGCTACCTTTTGATATGGGATAACCGCCAATTTCACAATCCGTGTTTGCTGTTCGCGCCATGGCCCAGACGGGTGGGTAAAGCCGCATGGCTTCTTTCACCACCATATCGGTGTAACGCAACTTCGGTAAGTCAGCGAATGTTGGATTGGGTCCTTCTAATACGGTTTGCCATTCTTCTACCAGCTTCGCTTCAACCTGTGGGTGCTGGGATAAGAGATACCAAATCCAAGTCATGACTATGGCCGTGGTATCATGACCGGCTAGAAACAAAGTCATCAACTCATCCCGCAATTGTCGATCGCTGATTGAACTGCCATCTTCATACTGGGTATGGAGGAGCATGGAAAGCAAGTCTCCCCTATCTTCTCCACTTTCGCGCCGTTGTTGGATAATGTCGTAAACAATGGTATCGAGTTGCTGTACGACACGGTGCGATCGCAAATTATGAGGAATCGGTACGCTATCTGGCAGTAACGTTAAAACGATATTTCTATACGCTTGGTCGTAATACTTGATGCCTAAAGCGATTAAGTTCCCCATGTCTTGCGCCTTATCGGCTAAATCTACATCAAAGAGCGTCTTGGATACAATCTCCAGCGTTAGGCGCATCATATCCTCATGGATATCGTGTACTTCACCCGTTTGCCAACGTGCCAGCATTCGGTTGGTATAAGCCACCATCACATCGCCATACGCTGCAATGCGCTCTCGGTGAAATGCCGGTTGCATCATTCGGCGTTGATGTCGCCAAAAGTCTCCTTCACTAGTAACAATTCCCTTACCCAAAAGTCGCCCAATAAGACCAAAACCCGACTCATACTTGCTGAATTGTTGGCTCTTTGTTGCCAGTACTTCTTCAATGTAATCAGGGTGGTTAATTAAGTAACTTTTCATCCCAGTAAACCGGACACCAGGGAAGTAAACAATATCACCATACTCTTTTGCAGATTGGCTTAAATAACCCAGAGGGTCGCGAACATAGTCTCCAAAAATACCAAAGAGAAAATGACCTTTTGGGCCGGTTGGTACACTTACAGAATTTACAAGATTAGATGTCATAACCTTTCCTCCTTCTGAAAAAACGAGATTTATAGCAGTCGCCAAGGCGATTAGGACAAAGCAAAATACTGGAACTAAGACCCGTTAATCTTTTCCCTTCTGCCTTCTGCCCTGGAGCCTTCTGCCTTTTGCTATATTAAGTCTATTTCCTGTGGGACAGGTCGAAAAGCCTGTCTCAATGATGAAAATTCAATCCGTAGCTCCCAATTTTGCCTCTTTCAATTTATCCTTGGAATACATTTTGAACTTCAAATTTTGAACTTTGAGTTGATTCAGTTCGCTCTGTTGCCAGTCCCAATTCAGCTTTAACTTCACTGAGCGATCGCTCCCACAACTCTTCAAAGCGAATACCTAATAAAAACTCTGCTTTCTTCCCCAATTTCTTACCTTGATGAATATTTGCTAAAATCGACTTAATTTGCAAAGGAGCTAAGATGGGATAAAGGATGCTAGCTAGCTTCAAGCCCAGTTGGAGTGAAGAGCTATAGTTTTGCTCAGCAGCAAAAGCAAGAACCCCAATTTCTCCGGCATAGCTTGTATCAAATCCGAGCAAAACGTGGAAGATATCGTGAGTAACAACATACCTGAGAGCAAAAACATTACGTCGGGCAATGTCATCGAGTTCAGGACTCACGTTAAAAGGCTTTAAATGGTTTGCCTTCATGTGATGAGCATATTCGTATCCAAAACTACCCTTGGGGTATTGGCTTAATTCCTCTAAGTCGATGGGTGGGTAGTACCCGACAACATCTTTTAACTGAGATGCGATCGCTGGATTAACCTTTGAACCCAAGGCATCCGCTTTCAGGATGGCAAAATCTCCCAAGTTCTCAGATTTTAGAGCCTGTATGGCTTGATAGAGTTGTTTAAATTTGAGCAACATTTTTCTATTGAATTTAGTACTTCCAAATTACTAGTAACGGTTGCACTCTCGCTTCACCTCTTCGAGTCATCCAATTAGGGGATTTACACAGAGCAGCTTATCTGTAATAACAATTCTATAAATGCTTACTACAGATACTGTTCTTGCTCCCCCCTTTTTAAGGGCAGGGCTAATTCATGGTCATCAGAGAAAATTCATTTTCCTTCTGTACCGAGTACAAATTACTCCCCCAGCTCCCCCAGCTCCCCCAGCTCCCAAACTTTCTCTAACGACAATAAATCCGCCCTGCTTTTTAAGGGGGGCATGGGGGGGATCGATGTATAGCCTCTTCATCAAGAATTGATATAAAGTGCGTTAATAACGCACTCTACTCCTAAATTAACGATCCACTGAACCCATGATGATATCGACACTGCCTAAAATGGGCATGATATCGGCAACTTTCACTCCGCGTAGCAAGTAAGGCAAAAGCTGCAAGTTATTAAAATCTGCGGGACGAATCTTCCAACGCCAGGGAAAGACATTATCATCACCAATAATGAAAATGCCCAGTTCACCTTTGCCGGTTTCAATACGAACATAGTGTTCGCCCTTGGGAATCTTAAAAGTGGGTGCAATTTTTTTACCAATGAACTGGTAGTCGAAATCGTTCCACTGAGATTTTTTGCCTTCTGTCATTCGTTTGGCTTCTAGGTTTTCGTAGGGGCCACCCGGCAATCCTTCCAAAGCTTGGCACAGAATCTTGATTGACTCTCGCATTTCCCGAATTCGCACCAAGTAACGGGCGAGGCAATCTCCTGCCGTTTCCCATTGCACGTCCCAATCAAAGTCGTCGTAACACTCGTAATGATCAACTTTCCGCAAGTCCCACTTCACACCAGAGCCCCGTAACATCGGGCCAGAAAGTCCCCAGTTGATGGCTTCTGCACGAGTGATGGTGCCGATACCTTCCATCCGACGCCGGAAAATTGGGTTGTTGGTAATGAGGCGTTCGTACTCGTCCACTTTGGTGGCAAAGTAGTTGCAGAAGTCTTCGCACTTATCCACCCAACCATAGGGTAAATCGGCGGCAACACCC
>JBFLZA010000084.1:0-18058 GCA_040756535.1 Cyanobacteriota bacterium | reverse complement strand
GAAGAACGGCAAATTCTTGAAGCGGGTCAGTCTTATATTAAAGACTTGGCAAAGGTAGAGAACTTGACGATTACCCCAGCGCTGGAGCAAGAACTCAAGACAACAATGGCGGGTGTCGTTGGTACTATTCAAGTGCTGATGCCCCTAGCCGGTGTTGTCGATGTGAACGCTCTCCGGGCTAAGTTAGAAAAAGATTTAGGTAAAGTGGAAGCAGAAGTTAAATCTCTTTCGGGGCGTCTGGCTAATCCAAACTTTGTCAACAAAGCTCCGGAAGACGTTGTACAGGGTGCGAAGGAGGCTCTAGCTGAAGCTGAAAAACAAGCGGAAATTCTGCGCGATCGCCTCCGTCGAATGTAGCTAGTTGACGAATCCCGTCATAGTCAATATCTTTAACCACTAACCACTAACCACGGATAGGCAATGCTGCACCTAGCCCAAGTACAAAATAACGACAGTGCAGGGGGGGTGGAACTAAAATTGTTAGCCCGCCAACATTCGGAGCATACCTGGACATTAATCAATCCAGAAAGCGTTCCACTGACCAACAGTAAACCCTTGAATGAAGGTTTGTTACTTCTCGTAGATCTTTCTGAAAGTTTCGAGATTCTGAATATTCAGCAAGCCAAAGACTGGGTGTTGGACTTGGTGCAAAAATATCTGACGATCGGGGTTACCCCAACCTTTTTACAGGAAGAAGTGGAACGCGCCGAACAGTGGCGGCAAGACCTAACCCTGCAAAGCCAGGATTTGACCCGCCGCAATTTGGAATTAGAAGCGCGTCGCGAACAACTGCAAGCGCTGGAAGAAGACTTGAAACCGGAAAAGCAGAAACTGGAGCAGCGCAATTTAGAATTAGACGCACTGCGCGAACAACTGCAAGCCCTGAAAGAAGAGTTGAAACAGGAAAAGCAGGAACTGGAGCAACGCAAAAAAGATCTAGAATCTAACGATTCTGATACCTAAGCACTGCTCTCTAAGCAGAGTCCGATCATTACTAGACCTATAGCAGTCGCCAAGGCGACTCTTGACTCTCTCCAAATCCTGAAACCTTGACCCGTCAATATGCATCCTTTCTGCTCATCGCGCCTCTGCCCTCTGCCTTTTGCTATAAAAGACTAGAGATAAAAGGGAAAAGGTTCAGGCAATTAGGGCAAAGCAATAATATTCCCCTTTCTCCTTTTCCCTTTCCCCTTTTGCCCCTTCTTCCTTTACCCTCTGCAAGGGGGTAGCGAAACTCAAGATAATAAGGGCGAGGGAGATCGGCTGGTTGCCAGAACGCTCGATAGCGCTCCATGCGGCTCTCCTAGCATCACGACCGAGCAAGTCAGTTGTTGCACGAGGGGAGTAGTCACTTCACCAATCGCCAAACCATCCGCTCCAATCCGACGCCGTAGCGATCGCAGTACCACTAAATCTTGAGATTGAGTAGCCTTGAGAATGGCTTGCGTCACATTATCATGGCGGACAATTTGAATTTCAGTTGGAGGCGGTTCGGGAGACAGTTGAGAGACAATCAGCGATAACTGAGAGCGAGTCCAGTCAATCCGACTTTGTGACGTTCTGGGGTCACATACGTGGAGTAGCGTAATCTGAGCTTGATTCACTTCAGCGAGAATCTGAGCAAAGCGCACCGGACGCAGTGCTGAGGTTGATAAGTTTTCCACGGGTACCAGAATTCGCCGAATTTTTAGGGGTGAATCCAAAAGGCGTGCCACCGCCACTAGGCAGTGTGCTGACCACAGCACGCTATCCGTCACGCTCCCAAACAAACGGGCACGAAAGCCAAGCCGCCCACTCCAGCCCAGTACGATCATACTGGCATCTTGTTCTCGACTCGCATGGCTAATTCCATGAGCAACATCGTAGTCAATGCGTAGTTGCGGTGAAGCTTCGACGCCCAATTCTCGGCAGAGGTCATTTGCGGTATCGAGTAATGTCTGGCTGCGCTGAACCGCTTTATCCATATCGGGATCGTCCATGCGAGAGTGAGCTTGAGCGATCGCCAAGGGTACAATCCGACCCCTCTCGTACCGTGCCAGCAACGTTGCCATTTCCATCAAGTACCCCTCTGTTCGGGGGTTGTAGACTGGCACTACAACCGTAAACTCTCCAGGCTTTTTAGGCTCTGCGAGTATCGAATCGGAAGGTTCGCTGCTATTAGGTAGAACCGTTGACTCTGGGGTCAGTTGAGTGGCAGTCCGCGACGTAATCAATGGACCGAGAGTTGCTGTCACCAGCATCATCAAAATCACGCTGTTGAGGACTGCCTCATTGAGAATCCCTTGCTCATATCCGACAAGAGTAGCCGCTAGAGTAGCTGCCACTTGAGGTAAGGACAGGGACCACATCGTCAGCGTTTGTTGCCAATTGTAACCATAAAGGAATTTAACAATATACGCTGCCAAAAATTTGCTCCCAATCAACCCCCCGATAATCGCCAGCGTTAGCCCAAAGGAGGAAAGGGTTTTGATAAAAGCATTGAAATCGAGCAGCAAGCCCATATTCACGAAAAAGATCGGGATAAACAGGACACTGCCAACGAACTCTACCTTTTCCTTAACTGGGCCATCCCCAACCACATCGTTTACGGCTAAACCCGCGAGGAATGCCCCAACAATTGCTTCGACACCAATTAACTGTGCTCCCACCGCAGCCAGAAATACCGCCAGCAGCACGAACAGAAATTGATTGCCCTGGTCATCTTTAGAGCGACGGAAAAATTCTTTCCCCAACCAGTCAAAGCCAAACAGGACGGCAACTGAATAGATGGCCAACGACCCCAGCAAAACAACCAAGTTGACGGCTGAAAAGTTGCCCCCGTTAACACCGACACAAATTGCCAAGACGAGGAGAGCGCCAATATCAGTAAAAATTGTGGCTCCAATAGTGACGGTGACGGCTTCATTACTAACCACGCCTAAACGCTGAACGATCGGATAGGCCAGCAGTGTATGGGAAGCAAGCAGGGAGCCAATCAAAATGGAAGCATTCCAATCAAAACCGCCAACTAGACGACCTACCAGGGTTCCAGTAATCATCGGCACCAGGAAAGTCGTGCTCCCAAACCCAAGTGAGCGATTTCTCGTTCTGCGGAACTGATCGAGGTCAATTTCCAGTCCTGCTACGAACATCAAATAGATTTTTCCGATGTCTGATAGCAGCTTCATAGTTTCGGAGTTGGACTTAAGGAGATTCAGTCCACTAGAGCCAAGCAAGACCCCTGCTACCAGCAAACCAACCAATCCAGGGAGCCGCAATCGCTCAAATATAGGAGGCACCAATAAGATGACAGCGATGAGAAGCGCAAAGGAAACAACGGGTTCCTTGAAAGTTTCTGTTATGGATTCCATAGGCACCTGGCTAGGGGATAGGGGGCGTCTGTCGCTGATGACTGAACTTGGAAAGGGAGAACCTCTAGGAAGTTCTCCCTACCCAATCCCACGTCACCTGACTCAAATCTTGCACCACCCCCCTAACTCCCCTTTATTAAGGGTGAAACAAGAGGCGGAAATTGCTATCCCCCCTAAAGAAGGGGGGATGGCGGGGGTCAGCGACAATTGAGAACGTCAAGTACAAGATGTAAGCTGAAGCAATTTATACCCAAATTATATTTATATCTTCTATCTCAAGGTATAAAAATATTTTTTCATCTGTTGTATTCAGGTATAAATCTTCCCAAAAAGTCTTAAAAGCGTCGCGACACTACCAGTGTAGTTGACTCAAAATATAACGCAAGCGGTCATAATCATCCTTCAGTAAAATACTCAGAGTCCGTCCAGCTTTCACCAACCACTCCCGATCAGCTTTGCGTAATTGATAAATCTCTCGAATCGCTGCTGCGGTTAGTGCTTCTACTGGTGCTCCATTCACTTGCAGTAGAGTCCGCAAAAAATCCAACTGTTCGCTAAAGTGAATAATTTCTTCCGGCTGGCACTGGTAGACTGCTTGGTGAATTTGGGGTGGACGGGGGGGCAAATACTGATAAAGGGGGCTACTCAGGTTCCCAGAACCATTTCCTCTATTAGGAGGTACAAATCCCACAATCGCGGCGCGAAACTCCGTTTTGAGCATGGCAAAAATTTGGGGCTGCTGCTCTCGCAACTCTGCCAGTGAAAGCCCCAACGCTCTCGCCCGGTGAACCGAGTCAATCGGGCTGGTGGTGGCATAATAAACCACAGCCAAGACTTGATTGCCCGATTCTTCATCCACAGATTTGACCCAGCTGCCGAAGGGAGGCATGACGGGAAAGCTCAAATCTTCTGGCTCCAAGCACTGTGCCAGAAATTCCGTGGTTGCTGTCTCAATCACCTCAGCAATGTGATTGTCGGGGCGATCGTCAACTGTAAACTGGGGTAGAGGGAGACGCATATATAGCAGTCCTTAGAGAATTAAAGATTGAATGTTGGAAGGTTAGAAGGTTGAAGGTTATCCTACGAACTTTTAACTTTCAACTTTCAACTTCTAACTTTCACATGATTTATTTACCCTTTTTACCCACTGTTGGTTCAACAACTTCTAGTTCAGATAACCGGAACGTCACAAGTTTGTCCCAGTTGCCTCCTTCAAACAAAACAGCGGCTTTGCCATCACTAACGCGTTGGACTAACCCCTGAAAGTGGTAGTAGATGTCATCAGTTTTGATTACCCGAACAATCGAACCTGGAAGAATCATGATTTTTTACTAACTGAGTTTGTATTAATAGCTTACTAGCAGTCATTAGTCATTAGTCATCCATGATTATTGAGGAACCTATAGTCCTTCCTAATGACCAATGACAAGTGACGAATGACTAATGACTAAAACTTCAATCGAGGTCGATGATTCGCCACCGACTCCACCAACGCCAAACCCAAAAAATTCGATAATAACGCCGATCGCCCATAACTCAGCAAGGGCAGTGGAATACCGGTAATTGGCGCTAAACCAATATTCATCCCAATATTCACGACGGTTTGAAACACAATCATGGACAGGACACCAATGGCGATTAGAGATCCAAAATTATCTCTGGCATTCTGAGCGATAATTACCAAGCGCAGGCAGAGGAACCAGAAAGCCAGTAGAACACAAATACAGCCGACGAATCCGAGTTCTTCCCCAATGGCGGAGAAAATAAAGTCAGTATGCTGTTCGGGAATAAAGCGGAGTTGGGTTTGGGTTCCTTGGTGCAATCCTCTTCCCCAAAGTTCACCAGCACCGATCGCAATTCGCGACTGAATCAGGTGGTATCCTCCTCCCAAAGGGTCTTTATCGGGGTCTAAAAAGAGAATGAGTCGGTCTTTTTGATAATCCTTCAACAGTCCCCACAACATGTGTCCCAAACCACCTGACACCGCGTTCACGACTAAAGCGCCTAAGCCTCCTAATATTGGCCAAGAGAAGCTGCGCCAGCCAATAAAGGCCATTGCGCCTACCCAGAAGAACCAGGCAGGCAAATAGACGTTAAAGATGATTGCTGAGACAACTGGAGAAATCATCAGTAACAACCAGCCTGGATTGGCATTGCCCCAGTAGAGCATCCCCATCGTAATAGAACCAAACACTAATGAGGTTCCCAGGTTAGGCTCTAAAAATACTAGGAGCCAGGGAACAGCTGCCACACCTAAGGCTCTCAAAACAGCTGTCAGGGTTGAAGCGGGTTTTGAGTGGAGAATAGCCGCCAGACTGATAATTAAACCGATTTTGGCAAATTCAGAGGGTTGAACCTGGAAGCCAGCAATATTAATCCAGCGTTGAGCACCGTTGGCAGTACTACCAATGAGCATTACTGCAATCAGACTCAGAATATTAATGCCATAAACCACCCAATGCCATTGAATCAAGATTTCATAACGCCACCGCGAAATCATTAGCACCAAGGTTAATCCAATGCCGCCAATGATCCAGTGCCACCACCAGTCTGTCATTCCCTGGTTCAGTTCAGCACTGCGAATCATTATCCCCCCAAAAGCCGTTAGACCAATGCACAAGGTCAGTAGCGGCAAGTCTAATTGCTGCCAGGGGGCCAGGATGGACTTCCAGCCCATCCAGCGCATACGAAAGATTGTCCGTTGCAACATAAAGCTCGTGAAGATTCTTATTGTTAGCAATTAGCTTTGCTCAAATGAGAGTGTCAGGAATTTTGGCAAAGATTTTGATACAAAACAGTAAAAAGCTAATTACTAGTTGCTACTTAGGGCAGCGACTGAAACCTTGGCTGCAATCTGAGATGCGATCGCAGTTAATGCTTTAGCTGACGCTGACTCCGGTTCGGCTGCAACAATGGGCACTCCCACATCACCCCCTTGCCTTAAGGAAATTTCCAGTGGAATACAGCCCAACAAGGGAACGTTCAGTTCTTTGGATGTCTTCTCCCCACCTCCAGAACCAAACAAATCGTACTGTCGATCAGGCATATCGGGCGGAATGAAGTAACTCATGTTTTCCACAATTCCCAATACGGGGACTCCCAACTGCTGGAACATCTTCAAACCTCGGCGGGCATCTAACAGCGCTACAGTTTGCGGTGTTGACACAATCACAGCCCCTGCCATGGGTACTGCCTGCGCCACTGTTAACTGAGCATCTCCAGTTCCCGGTGGCATATCCACTATCAAGTAATCCAAGTTACCCCAATTCACTTGGTAAAGAAACTGGCGGATTATACCATTTAACATCGGCCCTCGCCAAATTACTGGCTGATCTGGGTCAATCAAAAAGCCCATCGAAACCAATTTGACGCCGTGGTTGAAGGCAGGTTCCAATATTTCACCTTGGCCCCCCTGCTGCACCATTACCTTTGCGTCTTTTAACCCCAGCATGGTTGGGGCATTAGGCCCGTAAATATCAGCATCAAGCAACCCAACTTTAGCACCTGCCTGAGCTAGGGCAACTGCCACATTCACGGCTACAGTACTTTTGCCAACACCACCCTTACCACTGGAAATTGCCAAAATATTTTTGACCCCGTCAATTCCCGTGCGATCGGGCAGGGATTTTTGCTGAGGTGTCTCGGCGGTGACATCTACCAGGACTTTTTCCACACCGGGTAGCTGCTTAACGGCTTTCTGGCAATCTTCTACAATAAATTCCCGCAAGGGGCAAGCGGGTGTTGTTAATACTAAGGTAAAGCTAATCGTGCCATCTTCGATTTTGACATTCCGGATCATATTCAATTCCACCAAACTCTTGCGGAGTTCGGGGTCTTGCACGGGTCGTAGTACTTCTAGGACTGAACTAGCATCGAGCATAATAGATTCACTATCCTTGCCTGAATTATGAAGTTCAGGACAAATTCGTCAGGGATTCTTAATAGATCTTAAGGGTTTGTTGCTAAATTGATGGTTTGACTCTAAACCCCAGCGATTGATTTAAGGCATAGATGCCTCGTAGCAACTGCAATGCTGTTTCAGGCAGTGCGAATTTGATGCTGTTAATTAATTCGCCCCAACGGTAGATTTCACTGATGGATGATGCTAATTTGAATTTCTGATTATAAAACTCTACCCAAAAGCTTGGCGCTTGATACTTATTTTTCCGCCAACGCTTACGCCAATAGTTGATATCTTCAGCTTGAGGTGGTTCTACGCCCAAAATCGGTGGAATGTCGGCGTAACTCACAAATGTACTTACACCTTTGCCGACAACGTGGATTACATACCGCCAGCAGTCGATACGATAAATCTCGTGGGGGTTGAGGTTCAGGAGAAGGGCAATAGCTTCTACAGTGACGAAACGCGCTAAAGGATGAACCGCCTTTGCGTCAGACTTTGATATTGGTATCATAATGGTAGATGTGCCCACTGAGTGGACGTACTCGCTTTGTGATGGATATGCCTGCTTTGTGGGATTCGATTTGAATTAGCGATCGCCTTAAGTTTGCGAGACCGTGGGCGATCGCTTTTAATCAGCTATAAACATTAAAGGACGCAGTCTAGTCCTTTGTCAATAATGGGCTTGGTTAAATTACGGATTAAAGAGTTTGCTGGTGAAAGGGGCTGGACAATTAAGGAAGTTGCTGAACGAGCGGGAGTCCCTTACAGCACGGTGAAAACTTATGCTCGCTTGCCTCAAAGGTCAACCGTTGATCTGATTGCCCTACAAAAATTGGCTCGAACGTTTGATGTTTTGATGGAAGATTTGTTTGAGGTGGTGGAAGAGTAAGCGTGTTAGCGTCTTTACAACAAGCTCTTGAGCGCCAACGTAGATCCAGGGACGACATCTTCACCACTCAAAATCCTGTGAACTCATCTGCATCAGTTCTTCATCTGTAACTGCTGCCCATGACTTCACCATTACTCGGCTGGCCCTTACAACGATTAGTGCGTGATAAGTGAGCTATAGCACAACTTCTCTGGTGCTATAGCTCATTGTGTGGGCTATCATAGGATGCGATCGCAAGCACAATTTGCTTTTCTATATTTTAATTTCATTTAGTAAAAAATATCCGGATAAAGAGACTTTAAAGAAAAACATAAAGTTTTGATTTATAGATATTTCACCATTGACCTAACCGATAGTCGTCAATAAACTGGAAAGAGCTTTTGAGTTGAATTCAACTATAACGACTAGAATAATTAGTCAATCAAATCGATTTGAGAAGGAGCTTTTACTGTTCAATTAGCTTGAATTCAATCTTCATTAGCCAATCAGTACAAGTTTTCATTTCTCTAAAAGATATGACTGCTGAAATCGCAAAAAGCACCGATCAAGTTGAAGTTAAAGTCGAAAATTCTCTTGCAGAACTCAAAACAGAAGAAACACTTCCAGTCAGCAAGATGCCGTCTCAAGACTCTTCCCAAGAGGAGCAATGGCAACAGTTTGGCAAAACAGCCTCTGCCTTTATAGATAATCTGCAACGTGACACAGCAGACTTTTTCAATCAATACCAGCAAATCTTTGCAACCCTTGGCTGGTTCCTACTAGCCGTTATTACTGTCAAACTAATTCTGGCAGCAGTGGATGCTCTCAATGACATTCCGTTCCTTGAGTTGATTCTAGAACTGATTGGTCTAGCTTATGTAGCTTGGTTTGTTTTCCGCTATTTACTTAGCGCTGCGGCCCGTCAAGAACTCTTTAATGAAATTAACTCGTTTAAGGAGCAAGTGTTGGGCAAAGCTAGTTAATCAGGCGGTTTCTATCCTGAGAGATCAATAGACTAAATGCCTATTATCTTCTCAGCATTAATGCGTTTCTTGCCAACCTGAGTATCTTAACAGTTGCCTGTGCAGATTCAAAGCAAACTTTTTACCGTCTGCACAGGCATACTTGGTTGCTAATCCATGCTTCAATGGGATGTTGTCGCATGAGCGGAGGGTCAACCTGTCTCGCAGGAATTCACAAGGATTAAATTTAAAATTCATGCAGGGACATTCAACCTCAACCTATTGGAACACATCACTAGAAAACATTTCTGTCAAAGTGCGTAGATAAGGTAAAAAGGTTGCCATCTCGTTGGCAGACAAGCGATCGTGCATATCCCAGCCCATCGTTTTGAGCATATCTTGCACCAATCTCCAACTAACTTTCAGCCGAGGATACAACATCACACATAGAGGAAAGAGTTCTTGTTGTACCGAGCGGATGTCATCTTCCAACACGCATAAGCACAGATAAACTTGGAACATCTCAACATCACGGATACTGGCCGTTTTAACCGTCATATTCGTCAGAGGTCCGCTATAGCTTGCATAGCTAGGGTGTAAGCGGCAAATCTGGTTACAAACAGAAACTGCAATTTTGCTGCTGACGGGTAGAAGATGTTGAACCGCAGATAAAGCAGGAGAATCTAACGGATGGTTGGCAGCAGCTTCATAGGCAGCCTGTAGCGGCATATACATATGGTCATCCATCACCTTCAAGTAAGGCATCCACAGGGTGCGCTCCCCATTCGAGAGCCACTCTAGTAGCTTTTGACCAGTGTAGTGAAACTGCATACTGACGAAGCCAATAGCACGGCGATCGACGCTGGTGTATTTCTGCCGGACTTGACCAAAGTCTTTACCGACAATCACGGATAATCGCCGTGGAGTTGCTCGCTCTGCATAGGCACCTAGTACCTTTTGAAATAGCACGCGAGTATCTGCGGCAATCTCCATAGGATTAATTAATTCAGGATTGATGCCGTGCCGCCGAATCTCCTCTGATAGTAAGGTTTCTGTCAATGACCAAGCTTGAGCACTGGCTAAATTTAAATTTTGCAGCAGCTTCTCGGTCGTGCGCTCTCGACCTTCTATAGACGTAACTTCTTTGAGATCGTCAGCACTAGTCAGTGACGGCTGCTCATCCGTGGCTGTAACAGAAACAAAGTATTTCCGTGCCCACAGAGCGGCAAGGGAATGAACATTTGATTTAGGCGTGGAGCCTAGGGGGGAAAGGTCACCCCCTTGAGACTTGGTAGATGAAACTCCAAGGGAGGGTGTTTCAACCCCTGCCGTTTGCGGAGCTTGCGCGGAGCGCGTTGCCAATGGATGAGCCATGTGCTGCTGCGACTGTGTTGTTAAATGAGTGTGTCAAGTATGCCGTATTTATACTTATCTTTTTGATTTATAGTACCAATTTTTTACGATTATTAAAATAAATAAAGGTTTCTCATAATTTTCCGGAGATAGCTTTGACTGATGTTCTTCAAGAAATTTACTACTCAAGGAAGAACCCAACAATCCAAAAGTATTGTACCTCTAGAGGAACATCACCTTCACTACTCTCTCTTGTAGGTAAAATCCTATGAGATTCGATGGAGACCCCTAAAGGAGGCGTACCACTGATTAATTTGTTGTTTGTTCTCACTGTGTTCAACGTTTCTCCTTTTGGAATTCAAAAAAACTGAAATTAATGAGTTGGAAATTTGTCAAACATAAATCTCAAAAAGTTGACTCCAAAAAAATCAAATGTCTCCTGATATTTGAATAAAGCTAAAATCAAGGCCAGGTTTTTGATTGAATTCCCAGACTTGATTAAATTAATAAACGATTATCACTTTCAGGATGCAAAGCATGATTTTTGTTACCACTGATTTCCTTGTTTCTAAGGTAATAATCAAATAACTCAGAATAGGTGTTTATCCTATTCCTTACCTTCAAAGCTACATTATTGAAGTTGGCTGCAAAGCCCTATTTCAAGCATCAGGATGAAGTCAGACGCCCCAGCGACTTTTACTTAAGCAAATTTAGTTAAGTTGAAAACTGAGCAGGTCTGTAATTTTAGTTTTTTGATATCTATATTAGTTTAACGCGCCCATTGCTGCAAGATATAGGCGTAGTATTTTTCCTGATCCACTTTATCCATGGCTTGAATTGTTCTACCACCTGCCTCTACTTGAGTTCGCCCTTGGCTTTTGCCGCTAGTCACGATCGCAGTTTCCCATTCGCGCAGTTGATAAAATTCCGGATGGGCAAGATACGTGGTGGCAAGGACATCCCAGAAGTAATAATCTTGGGGAATGACTAAGGCATAACATTGCCCGGCAAAATCCGAGAGAGGATAGCGTCGTTGTTTGCCTAATTTGGAGACAAACTCTGAGGTTACGGGCACGGTGTTTGTGAGATCTAATGGGCACATGACAATCGGAATCTGCGTTTGCCATACCCGATGAGCACCCATAGGGTCCCAGTATACATTCCATTCGGCTGAACCATCTTGTCCCGCCTCTAGGCTTTTTTCTACATTACCTGGGACATTGAGGGCACCTCCCATCCACACGATTTTCTCAATTTTTGCTTCGATTTCGGGTGCGCGATCGAGAGCGGCGGCTACTGTCGTCAAAGGGCCGGTAACCATTAGGGTTACGGGTTGATTGGCGCGTCGAAGCGATCGCACCATAAATTCTTGGCCTGTTTCTTCTACCAAAGGCGTTTGTATCTCCTCCCGTTCATTGAGAATTGGCAGATGATCGATAATAAACGAATCGCGGCGGTAGAGACGCGGAAAGGGATTGATACCCCGTACCGTACTCTGGGCGACTGGAACATCAGAACATCCTACTAAATCGAGGATTTTGCGGGTGGCACTCACTGCCGGTTGGATGTAGCAATCTGCTGGAGTCACAACAATACCAATCGGTTGTAGATGTTCCATCGTCATGAGCAGCAATGTTGCGAGATAATCATCTACGCCGCCATCATGATCCATCAATACCAGTGGTTTAGACATTCTAGTCTGCTCGAAATACGGTCTCAATAACGTATCATCCAATACTAAAAAATCAAATGCTTAAGGCAAAACTGATCAGGATACTCAACTTATCCTTCCTCATTTGCAGTGCCTTTATTCTGTGTGCTGCTCTAGGAATGGTAGTCAATCCTGATGCTTTTCATAAATTCTTTTCTCCCGTTCAACTTGTTCCCGATCCAATACCACCTTCTCGTAGTATCAGCTATTACTGGGATGTCAAAAGTTATGCCGAGATGGTTTTAAAAAATCATTGCGTCGCATTTTACCCTCTCTGGCCTCTCTTAGCTCGTATCCTTTTTAATCCTCAAACGGTAGAACAGGCTGCCTATTCTTTCTTACGGCTATCTACAATTCTTTTTTTTATTTCTACACCCTTATTGATTTTAGTTTTTACAAAAAGTTTAACCCATCAATACTTAGCTTTCCTGGGTGTGCTAGCATTTACCCTGAATCCTATGGCTATTTTTCGGGTAATTGGGTATACAGAAAGCTTGTTTTCTATTCTTAGTATTATTTTGATCTGGCTTGGTCTACCTCAAATAAAGTTAAATAAAAACCTGCAACTGTTGTTGATAGGCTGCCTGACGTTTATCATGTCTCTAAGCAGACCCATACTGATACCCTTTATCGTGGCATCAGCAGCAGCTTTGGGAACGCTGTTTTTCTTTAGAACGCTAAAAGATTCAACAGGCTGGAGTGATTTTTTCAAAATTCGCCAATATACGCAGGAAGCTAAAATAATTCTTACTTTATGGATTTCTGCCTTTTTAGGCTATTCACTTTATGGAGCTTTTTGCTGGCGTTCCAGAGGAGATTTTTTCGCCCCTTTTAATGACCAAAAACTTTGGGGAACAAAACTTGGCTTACATTTAGAGCTGTTGCTTTTCCCTAAATCCCCTCTGTTTGACCTGTTGGGGCTTTATTTCCCTATACTGATTTTCTTAATTTCTTTCATTTTTGTTTATTTAAAAATTAAGGATAAAACCCCGTTAGTTTGGGTTCCTCAATCTCC
The DNA here is from genome assembly GCA_040756535.1 of Cyanobacteriota bacterium. Lineage (GTDB taxonomy): Bacteria > Cyanobacteriota > Cyanobacteriia > Cyanobacteriales > Coleofasciculaceae > JBFLZA01. The sequence goes on along the minus strand of JBFLZA010000084.1, from coordinate 4,895 downwards.
GTTTTGGAATGTTTTGCTGCTTTATCCCCCCCTGCTCATTGTGTCGTATGTTGTTAATTACTGGAGATTGAAAATAGCCTCAAGAGGGGAGAAGAAAGCACTTGTTCCCTTAAAGACTTCTGATTTTACTCAAACCTTGAGCAGTAACTATATATTTTGGTTCTGCGTGTACTTCCCGATTGTTCACTCTGTGTTAATCTTTTTTACACGCGATCGCCTTTACAGCCTGGGGCGGTATATTTTTGGGGTTCCCTTCTTTTTCCTAGCACTCGGCTATCTTTGTTGCTGCATTCCTGGGAAAAAGACGTACCAAGCCTTATGGTGGTTCGTTGTCATTTGTGCGATCGCACTTGTGGAACAATGGGTAAATTACGGTCAAAATCAGTGGCTGGGCTGAAATTCTCTTACAGTTCAAACAAATTCTATTAATCCTTGACCTCAAATTTGATTTTGAACTCGACGCCTTGATTCTGAACTAATTCAATGTTTCCATCTAGCTGCTGCGCTAATACATTGACTAATTGTAGACCCAAGGTGGTACTTTTTTCAAAATTGAAATCTTGATAAAAGCCAATTCCATTATCTTTTACACTCAAAATATATTTCTGATGATTATCAAAATTAAAATTAAGCTCTATTAAGCCACCTGTTTGGTTGGGAAAGGCATATTTTAAAGCATTAGACATAAGTTCATTGATAATTAATCCACAAGGAATTGCAGTATCAATATTTATACAAACAGGTTCAACATTGACTTTTATTTTAATTAAATCTGCATCTACTTTGTAGGATTGAAGCAGATAGTGTATTAAGGTTTCAGCATACTCGGCAAAGTTAATCTGTTCTAGAGATGTTGATTGATATAATTTTTCATGGATTAGCGCCATTGATCTGACGCGATTATAACTTTCTCGGAAGACTTCTAGCGTCTTCGCGTCACTGAGTTTCTGGGACTGGAGGTCAAGTAAGCTACAAATTATTTGCAAATTGTTTTTAACTCGATGATGAACTTCTTGTAGTAATATTTCCTTTTCCCGCAACGAAGTACGCAAAGCTTCTTCAGCCAATACTCGCTCTGTAATGTCAATTCCCACCCACACAGCAGCAGTATTGTGACGGTATTTCTGAATCGTAATCAAGTACTTTCGAGGAGTTTCCTGGGAGAAGACATCAACGACTTTAGAGGCAGTTTGCTCAGAACTATCTAGGAACTGGCTGATAAACTCAACACCTTGAGAGTTTTGTACAAGGAAGCCAAGTTTTTGACCAATAAAAGCATCTGGGGACAAATTAAAGTTGTCTGCCAAACATCGATTAACACCCAGGTAATATCCTTCTGCATTTATCCAAGAAACATAACCAGGTACAGTATCTAAAACAGCTTGTAACTGCTCGTTGGCTTGTTGCAGCGCCTCAATATATTCCTGACGTTCAGCTTCTGCCTGTTTACGAAGTGTGATATCTTGAAACGCAACTATGGCATAGATAATATTGCCCTGTTCATCATAAATTGGGGTTCCCAAAGCTTCAACTGGGATACTTTTGTGCGATTGGTGAATTTCTAAGTCATCAATAGTTTGCCTTTCCCCTTGCAAGGCTCGAATAAGCGGTAAGTCTTCTAGATGGTATTGCTGTTTTGTTCCGGAAATATAGAGTTGAGGAGCAATCTCAGAACAGTTTTCTAGAGGCGCATCTGACGGAGATTCTCTACCATAGATCTTCAAGGCGGTTTGATTGGTATAAATAACTCTACCAACTGTGTCAATAACATTGATTCCTAGCGGGATAGCCTCTAGAAATTGGTTAAGCTTTCTTTCATTGTCACGTAGCAAGGCATTTTCTCTCGCTTGCGTTTTGGTTTTCCACTGCACGTACCCATAGATGGCACAGAGTAACGCTACGACATATAAAGAGTAGGCCCACCAAGTTTTCCAAGGTGGGGGAGTAATGATGATTTTGATAGAGGTGCCTTCTTCATTCCAAACGCCATCATTATTGGAACCTTTGGCTCTAAATGTGTAGGTACCGCCATTTAAGTTGGTGTAAGTGGCGTAGCGCCTGGTGCCTGAGTAAATCCAATCTTTATCAAATCCTTCGAGTTTATAGGCGTATTGGTTTTTTTGGGGATTTGTATAGTCGAGAGCGGCAAATTCAAAGCCAAAGAAGTTGTCTTTATAGGATAATTTGATTTGTTTAGTTTCAGAAATTGCTGTATTCAGTTTTACGCTTTTATCAAAAATTTTAAAATCGGTTATTAAAATTGGGGGAATATGAGGATTGTCTTTCACCTGTTCGGGATAAAAGGCATTGAAGCCATTTAGACCCCCGAAAAACATTTCTCCCGTTTTACTTTTTAAATAGGCTTTTACTCCATCAAACTCATTTCCCTGAAGCCCATCACTTACATCATAATTTCTGAATGTTTCAGTTTTAGGATTAAATTTTGATAACCCCTTGCCCGTGCTTAACCAAAGATTACCTTCATCGTCAGATAGGATACCAACAACAGAATTATTGGGAAGACCATCTTTTTCTGTGTAATGGGTAAAGGTTTCGGTGGCAATATCAAACTTATCCAGTCCACCCCCATAAGTGCCAAGCCAGAGCGTACCCGCTGGGTACTCAAGCATTGACAAAACCCGGTCATAACTCAGGCTATTGGGGTTATTGGGGTCGTGTTGGTAATGGGTAAATTCCTCAGTTTGACGGTCAAATTTGTTAAGTCCGCCGTTTATAGTCCCAATCCAAAGCACACCTGAGTAATCTTCATAGATTGAAAATACATTGTTATCACTCAAACTATTGGGGTTATCCGGGTTGTGTTCGTAATGGGTAAATTGCTCAGTTTCCCGATTAAATTTATTTAGTCCGCCCTTAAAAGTACCAATCCAGAGACTGCCTTCCCGGTCTTCATAGATTGACCAAACAGTGTCATCACTTAAGCTATAAGAGTTTTTTGAATCGTGTGTGTAATGGTTAAATTTTCCACTTTCCTGATCAAATTTATTGAGTCCACCACTTAAGGTACCAATCCAGAGATCACTGAACTGGTCTTCATAGACTGCCCAGATATTGTTATTACTCAAGGTATTTGGGTTATCGGCTTTGTGGATATAGTGGGTAAAATGCCCAATTTTGCGGTCAAATTTATCCAGCCCTCTGTTAAAAGTACCAATCCATAGCTTACCATTCCTGTCTTCATGAATTGATGAAATATGATTATCAATCAAACTATTATGATCAGAAGGTTTTTGCCTGTAGTGGATAAACTTTGGGGCTTTTATATCTAATTTATTTATCCCACTAAAACCAGTTCCAATCCAGAGAATATCTGACTTATCTAGTAATACTGAAATGACGATATTATCACTTAAGCTATTGATATCATTTCTATCATGGACGTAATGGGTAAAACGCTCTGCTTTCGGATCAAATTTATTAAGTGCAGTGCCGTATAAGTTGCCATACCAACTACTAGTTGTTAACCAAAGGTTACCCAGCCTATCTTCAGCAATTGAACTGACAGTATTGTCACTCAAACTATTAGAGTTATTTGGCTCATGTAGGTAATGGATAAACTGTTCTGTTTCCCGATTAAACTGATTGAGTCCCCCGCCATCTGTGCCAATCCAGAACCTACCCGATTGGTCTTCATAAATTGACAAGACAGTATTACTACCCAAACTATTCGGGTCATTTGGGTTGTGAGTGTAACGGGTAAATTGTTCTGCTTCCCGATTAAACTGATTGACTCCTCCACCATCCGTGCCAACCCAAAGATTGCCTAACTTGTCTTCATTAATTGATAAGACGATATTACTGCCTAAGCTATTAGAGTTGTCAGGATTATTAGTATAGTGTACAAACTGTTCTGTTTTCCGGTCAAATTTGTTGATTCCACCGCTTTGAGTACCAACCCAAATTGTGCCTGACCTGTCCTCATAAAGTGACAGAATAAAATTATCGGATAATGAGCTTGGGTTTAGTTCATTGTATTTATATACTGTAAAGTTATATCCATCAAATTTATTTAGCCCATCCTGTGTCCCAAACCAAATCAATCCTTGACTGTCTTGGAAGATAGTCAGAACTCCACTTTGAGACAGTCCTTCATCAACTGTTATCTGCTCAAATTCAGGATTAGATTCTTCTGCATATGTATTGGCTGGTAAACTCAGGACTATTGAAACTGTTAGGATTATTGTGAGGATTATCCGCTTGAACAAGCCTAGGGTTTTATGGCTGATTCCCAAACGTAAGTTGGGCAAATATAACGAGATGCCGAAACCCATAGCCTTTAATGATTAAGTAATATGGCTGTTAGTAGTATAGCTATTGCCTACCCTACTGTAGCAAGGAATTTAAAAGGGAAAACTTTGTAGCTATAGTCTCTACAGCAAACACTATCTAATCTAGGCGGACAATTAAATGCTAATGCTCTCTTCGCAGTCAGAGACAGGGTAGTCAGAGTTATTCCCGTTAGTCCAAGATTGTATGGGTTGGTCTGCGAGTCCTTCTGGTTTGTGAGGCAAGGGAATTTCGTAGACTACATTACCTTCTTGACCAGAAACTTCGCTTGCCAGAGTTCCCACTAAGGTGTTGTCATTGACTCGGAATTCTACGCCATTGGGTAAAGTCAGTCCGTTCTCTTCAAGAATTTCATTAGGATGCGAGAGAAATTGTGATTTAAATTCCTCGTCTAACCATGTCTTAGCAACAATTTTGGACAAAACTTTTTGAGCTTCTGCGTTGTCTTTTGTTAACAAAGCCATTTTTCTTTCCTCTGATTACAAGAATGGGTTAATCTGAAATGGCAGTAAATTGAGTACGGATGACAGACAGTTCAGATTGATTGCCGTCAGTCCAGAACCAAATCTACTAGTCTATGGGTTCAG
>JBFLZA010000083.1:0-18119 GCA_040756535.1 Cyanobacteriota bacterium | reverse complement strand
TTTTGTCCTTAACCCGAATCATACGAGCATCGACATAGGAGACTTCTCCATCAGTACGGGATACCACCACCATACCGGAGTCGCGTGCAGCCTGGGCTTCCAAACCGGTTCCCACCAAAGGACGCTCCGGTCGTAACAGGGGTACTGCCTGACGCTGCATGTTGGAACCCATCAGCGCCCGGTTGGCGTCGTCGTGTTCCAAGAAGGGAATCAACGAGGTGGCAACCGAGATAATCTGCACCGGCGACACGGCCACGAAATCCACCTGATCTGGCGTAGTCGTCGTGAAATCCTGGCGGTAGCGCACCGGAACCGACTCACCCAAAATATACCCGTTTTCATCCATGGGGATATCTCCAGGTGCGACCCGCAGGTCATCCTCTTCATCCGCTGTCATATACAACGGTGGGCTGTCTTTCTGTACCTGCCCGTTTTCTACTGGATAGAATGGCGTTTCGATAAACCCATAGGCGTTGACGCGTGCGTGAGTCGCCAAAGAGCCAATCAGACCAGCATTGGGACCTTCTGGAGTCTCAATCGGGCAAATCCGTCCGTAGTGAGAAGGGTGAATATCTCGCACTGCAAAACCTGCCCGTTCACGAGTTAGTCCACCAGGACCGAGAGCAGAAAGACGTCGCTTATGGGTTAGTTCTGCTAATGGGTTCGTCTGATCCATGAACTGGGACAGCTGGGACGACCCAAAGAACTCCTTAATAGCCGCTACCAACGGTTTCGGGTTCACTAAGCTAGCAGGGGTGAGAGTATCGGAATCACTGACCGTCATCCGCTCCCGGATGATTCGCTCCAAGCGATTCAAACCAACTCGCACCTGGTTTTGCAGCAGCTCACCCACTGAGCGCACTCGGCGGTTGCCTAAGTGGTCAATATCATCGGTGCTACCAATATCAAATTCCAAGTTAATCAGGTAATCGATCGCTGCCAGAATATCTTGGGCGGTGAGGATGCGTACTGTATCCGCAACGTTTAACCGCAGCTTCCGATTGATTTTGTAGCGACCTACCCGACCCAAGTCATAGCGTTTCGGGTCAAAAAAGCGTGAATCTAATAGCTGCTGACCTCCAGATACGGTCGGAGGTTCCCCTGGACGCAACTTACGGTAGAGTTCCATCAGCGCTTCTTCTTCTGATGGGTTCCCCTCTTTATCCAGGGTTTTCTGATAGTAATCTGGGTGCCTCAGGGCGTCCATAATCTCGTTATCCGAGAGTCCCAGGGCTTTTAAGAGTACCTGTGCTGACAACTTGCGGGTTTTGTCAATGCGTACCCACACCAAGTCATTTTTGTCTGTTTCAAACTTCAGCCACGCCCCCCGGTTCGGTATCAAGGATGCACTATAAGTCCGGCGTCCGTTTTTATCCGTTTCCGACTTGTAGTACACACCAGGGCTGCGAACGATTTGGTTGACAATTACTCGCTCCGCACCGTTGATGATAAAGGTACCCCGGTCAGTCATCAGGGGCAGGTCACCGATGAAGACTTCTTGTTCCTTGATTTCGCCCGTTTCCTTGTTAATGAGGCGGGTGGGAACGTACATTTGCACGGCGTAGGTACTGTCTCGCCGCTTGGCTTCATCAACGTCGTACTTGGGTCGCTTGAGCTTGTATTTTTTTCCCAAAAAGTGCAGCTCCAACTTGCCGGTGTAGTCAGTAATCGGAGAGAAGCTGTTTAGTTCTTCGATTAGCCCTTCTTCTAGGAACCAGCGAAAGCTGGAACGCTGAATCTCCACTAAGTCGGGCAGCATATAATTGGCGGTCGTGTAAGACTGAGTGGGGGTGATGTAAATCTGATTAGTCATGCGTCTCCTACTATTAGGGGTGAGTCAGCGTCGGAATAGGAGTCCGAGCTAAAAGTACAGCGCCGCTACAAAGTGCGGACATGCCTCCATGAAGATGGGCGATACCTATTCCCAGACCGAATTTAACTAGATAACAGGTGCTTACAGCCTATAAATCTAGTCGCCGGACTGTTTACTTGTTGGGTGTTAGTAGCCCATAGGCTTGGGGGTGAGGAATGAATGCTTTCCAAATGATGAGACAAGTTCTTATATTAGATTTAAGGATGTTCTGAGGAAACACGGGTAAGGCGTCTCTACAAAGTAGGTGTTAACCTCGGCGGTTTAGGATGGGGGAACAATTGCAACAATTGAGTAGGGGGAGGGCAAATTCTAGTCATAGTAACTCTTCTTAATAATATTATTATGGCGCAGCGAAACTCGATCTCACTTGATCGCAAGAGAGCAATCCCCTCACTGACTGCTACTCGTTTCACCGACTGCTGACAACCGACTCGCTGGGCAGGGTAAGACCAAAAAGCGTTATGGCATTTTGGGTGGTTTGGGCGGCTAGGTCTTCTAACAAGACATTTCGCAGACGGGCGACGCACTCTGCAACGTGGCGAACATAGGCGGGTTCATTGCGCTTGCCTCGCTTGGGAACGGGAGCGAGGAAGGGACAATCGGTTTCAACCAGGAGGCGGTCTCTAGGCACCGTTCTGGCCGACTCTTGAATTGATGTGGCGTTTTTAAAGGTGACAATGCCACTAAAACTAATGTAAAAGCCCAAATCTAAGAACCATTCGGTTTCTTCAACGGTACCTCCCCAACAGTGCATCACCCCTTTGACTGGCCCAGTGTGTTCCCAAAATGCCTGCAATAGCGATCGCATGGGGGCAGCCGCATCGCGGCAGTGGATGATAACAGGTAAGTTCAGCGCTTTGGCGATCGCCAATTGTGCTTCAAATACTGCTTTTTGCTCTTGCTGGTTCTCGGCTTTGAAAAAATCCAACCCCGTTTCTCCGATTGCCACTACTCTGGAATCAGAACGAGCTATGGATAGGATTCGGTCGCCCATTGTGGGTGTCCATTTATCGACATCCAGGGGATGCAGCCCTACTGCATAGGAGAGTTCAGGAAATTGATCAGCTAAGGCTTGAATCGCCGCCACTTCATCTGGTTCTACACAAGAATGCACTAACCTAACCACTCCAGCTTGACGCCAGCGGTCTCGTATAGCTTCCAGCTCTGGCTGGAAGACATCAAAGTTGATATGAACGTGAGTATCTACCAACTGCATCGGCACAGCCTGCTGTCTATTTTACGGCTATTATCCAGAATTGGGGGGAGATTGACCAATAAGAACATGAGAGTAGGGAGAAGAGATTCTTCCCCCTAATGATACTTAAGTTCTTCAAACTACTTAGTTTTTCAGTCAGAACGCTATCTCCTGTCTCCCTCTATTTTAGGTTAACAGAGGGTAGATGGTTTTTCGTTATGAGGCAGTTGCCTCTTGAGCAGAAGGATTGAGCTGCTCTTCGACGCGCTTGAGTCGGGCTGCCAGACGAGATTTCTTGCGAGCCCCATTATTGGGATGGAGTACCCGTTGCTTGACAGCTCTGTCAATTTTGCTGTAAGCCGCCGCCATACGGCTTTGTACTTCCTGCAACGCTTCTGGACTCGGTTGACGCGCGTAATTGTCTACGGCAGCCAAGTAATTTTTCATCAGCGTCTTCACCGCTGACTTGTAAGATTTGTTCCGAACTCGATTGCGCTCGGCAATTTCTATGCGTTTGATTGCGGATTTAGTATTAGCCACAGTAGCCTTGAGGAAAACTTGCTTTCAATAACAAACAAAATACCTGAATGACTAATATAACATCTATTCTCAAACTATCGCGACCCTTGAAAAATCCAGGTTAAGCTAGAGAAGTGAGTCTGGGTACGATGCGCCCCAGTTTTGTAGGGGAGGGCTCCGGAACCTGGTCTTACATGGGTAATACCTAAGGATAGGCACTCCGACTCCATGCTGCGAATCATCACTCAGCAGGCTGAGGCTCAAACAGAACTGCGACGAATTTGCGATCGCACTTCCCAAGAGCATGTTGTTCACAAAGAAGCAACAGTGCGGGAAGTCTTACAGGCGGTAAAACGCCAGGGAGACAAAGCACTTTTGCACTACACAGAAGAATTCGACCACCAAACACTCAGTGTTGAGCAACTGCGGGTCAGTGGGTCAGAACTGGATGCCGCCTACCAGAAGGTATCCAAGGAATTGCTCGCTGCCATTCAGTTGGCAACACGGCAAATTGAAGCTTTTCACCGACAACGTATCCCTAAATCGTGGGTACAGTTTGGTGACGACGAGGTGGTCTTAGGCAAACGCTATACACCAGTGGACCGGGCGGGAATTTACGTGCCTGGCGGTAGGGCATCCTACCCCAGTACGGTATTAATGAACGCCATTCCGGCGAAGGTGGCTAAAGTTCCTCGGATCGTTATGGTGACGCCCCCTGGTCCGGATAAAGCCATTAATCCTGCTGTCTTAGTGGCAGCCCAGGAAGCTGGGGTTCAAGAGATTTATCGGGTCGGAGGGGCTCAGGCGATCGCAGCTTTGGCTTACGGTACCGAAACCATTCCTAAGGTGGATGTCATCACCGGCCCCGGTAATATTTACGTTACCTTGGCGAAGAAATTGGTCTACGGCACGGTCGGAATTGACTCGCTAGCCGGTCCTTCCGAAGTGCTAATCATTGCGGATGAAGCCGCTAATCCGGTCTATATTGCCGCCGATCTTTTGGCACAGGCAGAACATGACCCGTTAGCAGCCGCCGTTCTCTTGACGACTGATACCCAATTAGCCAAGCAAGTGCAAGCCGAAGTAGAGCGGCAACTCATAGACCATCCACGACGACTACTCACTGAAAAAGCGATCGCTCACTACGGTCTAATTGTTGTTGTTGATTCCCTCGAAACGGCAGCGGAACTCTCCAACGAGTTCGCACCCGAACACCTAGAACTGGAAATTGCTGAGCCTTGGGACTTATTAGAAAACATCCGCCACGCTGGTGCGATTTTTCTAGGTCACTCCACACCGGAAGCGGTGGGAGATTACCTCGCTGGTCCCAATCATACCCTACCGACCTCCGGTGCTGCTCGCTATGCCTCCGCCTTAGGCGTCGAAACCTTTATGAAGCATTCCAGCTTGATTCAGTATTCACCAACAGCACTCCACAAAGTTTCTAGTGCCATTCAGGCTCTGGCACAAGCTGAAGGATTACCTTCTCATGGCGACTCAGTGCGCTTGCGAACTCAAGGAAATCTGAATGAATAGCAGACTTTGACTTAGCTGTTGTTACCTCAATAGGGCGTTCATCCCCTGTCACCCAGGTAGACAAATCTCTGCTCAAGGGTGAAAATCCCTATAGCTGAACGTTGAACGCTGATAATAGCTAATATCGCGCTCCGAGAGTAGAGCGGTCGCTGGGATGGACTGTGCGCCACTCGTTGTGACGCTCACCGTAGCATCGCTACCGCTCTTCCTTTGTGAAGGGAGCTATTCGGAGCTACGAAGGCTAGCGCTGACAGTTTAAAGCGCTGACGCTTGCGGACAAAAGTTAGCTCCGCTATCGCTATCGCTGATAGGAGACATTTTGGTGTTAAAGACAATTCTTGTGGCTGTTGACAGTTCTGAACTGTCACAGCGTGTGATTCAGACCCTTAACGAACTCAAAATCCAGCCAGCAACCAAAATTATCCTGACCCATGTCCTTCCTTCTCCTGAACTGGACACGGAATTGGTCGCTGACCGACCTCATACTTCGGAGGAATTACTGTATCGACATGTTGAAAAGCAGCTACAATCCTACCAAGCTGACCTCCCCTGCGACAGTGATCTAGAAATCGTCACCGGAGACCCAGCCGTCGAAATTGTCCGCCTTGCTCATATTCACCAAGTTGACTTAATTGTGATCGGCAATCGCGGTCTGACCGGTCTGAAGCGAATTTTGGAAGGCTCAGTGAGTAGTCAAGTTGTTGCTGATGCACCTTGTTCTGTGCTGGTCATCAAACCAGAATAAGCTGTCGTGTTAGTCCCAAGAGTGAGGAGGAGTAGGATGATTAGGGCAGGGCAGCGGAAGTGCCCCACCAGTTCCGAGGAGTTCCGAGGAATAAAGTAAAAGCTGATCTTTCCCGCGACCCTGCTCCTAGAGTTCCCTAGTTGACAACTGATGGGTATTTGGAGCCAAGCTGCACTAGACCGATGCTCTAGGTGGATGACTGTAATTGCTGCACGGGTAGCTCAATAACAAACTCTGCTCCTTCACCAGGAGTAGAGTTGCATATCATAGTACCTCCATGCCTTTCGACAATTATTGAATAGGCGATTGATAAGCCCAAACCTGTGCCCACACCAATCGGTTTGGTAGTGAAGAAGGGGTCAAAGATCTGTTTTTTTACCTCCAACGGAATACCAGGGCCATTATCAGTAATGCGAATAACAACGAAGGAAGAATTTGAGCTTAGATGAGATTTATTTGGTTTTTTGAATTTTGAGCGCGTTGGATGCCAACTTTTATCTGTAGCAGAGGAGACGCGTTCATCAGGTTTTTGAATGAATGAAGTATGAATGGTAATCACCCGTGGTGCTGGTTGAGGTTCCAAGGCATCAATAGCATTGCACAGGAGATTCATAAATACTTGATTGATCGAGTTAGCATAGCATTCAACCAGAGGTAGCTGTCCATACTGTTTTCTCACCTCAGTTTCAGGCTTCCCCGCATGTCCTTTCAATCGATGCTGCAAGATCAGCAGAGTATTATCAATCCCTTCATGGAGATCGACGGGTTTAATTTCCGCTTCGTCCAAACGGGAGAAATTGCGTAAAGAGAGGACAATTTCTCGAATGCGATTAGCTCCTTCTTTCATGGAGCGTAAGACTTTGGGGAAATCGTCAGCTACAAAATTTAGGTCAAACGCCTGTATCTCCTCTTGAATTGCTGCCACAGGTTCAGGATAGTACAAACCATATAGTTTTATAAGATTCAAGAGGTTTTGAGCATATTCATTGGCATAGGTAACATTTCCGTAAATGAAGCTGACGGGGTTGTTAATTTCGTGGGCAATTCCGGCAACCATCTGACCTAAACTGACCATTTTTTCATTCTGAATCAGTTGGGCTTGGGTACGCTTAAGTTGATGCAAGGTTTCCTGAAGCTCTTGGTTTTTTGTTCTTAACTGGCTCTCAGATCGCCGTAGGGCTTTTTCGGCTTGCTTCTTGTCACTGATATCGCGACCTTCTGGAATCAAAAGTACTACTTGCCCCATTTCGTCTTTGATCGGCTTGATAGAAAAATCAATGGTTATTACCCGATCGCCAGCCCCCACAACATCGACTTCATAACGCACGAACTCCCCGCTAGCCGCTTGAGCGATCGCAGTTTTCAAACGCTCTTGAGTTTGAGTAGAGAGACTCCACCAGGGTGTTTCCCAAAAAGGAAGACCTGCAATATGATCTAACCGAAAACCACCAAAATCTAACGCGGTTTGGTTGGCTTCAAGGAGTGTTCCATCCGGTTTCAAAAGACCGATAAATTGGAACATCGAGTCAAAAATGGCACGGAAGCGGCGCTCACTTTCTCGTAAGGCCTCCTCCGCCTGTTTACGTTCAGTAATATCTTGCTTCATCACCATACCCGCAAACACTTCTCCCCAAGCGTTTTTGAGGGGAAGCGTATGCACCAGATAAGTGCGATGGGCATACTGCATCTCAAAGACTTCAGCCACTCCCGAAAGGGCTGCCCGATAACGGGGTTCTAAGATGTCACAAATTTCTGGTGTTCTTACCTCCCATAATGTTTTTCCTTCCACCAACTCTTTAGATAAGCCAAGTGCAGCTAAGGCTTCCCCTTCAACAAGGGTGTAGCGAAGATCTCGGTCAAATGCAAGAACTGCACCATGAGGAAAGTGACTGGCTAGAGTGCGGTATTGCTCTTCACTTTTTCGTAGCGCTTCTTGGGCTTGTTTGTGTTCCGTAATATCTCGCCAGAAAACCGAAAGTCCTGAGCCACTAGGATAAGCACGCACCTCAATCCAACTGCTTAAGCGTTCCGAAAAGGTTTCAAATATAGCTGGAACTTGCTCTGTAATGGCTTGGCGATATTGCTGCTCTACCAAAGAACCAACCACTTCGGGAAACACGTCCCAAAAGTTAGCTCCAATGAGTTCTTTTGGATTTTGCTGCAAGGCAACTGAGGCTTCGCTATTGATGTAGGTAAACCGCCACTGATCATCGAGGGCAAAAAAGGCATCAGTGATTCGTTCTAGAATGTTGGCAATTTGCTGGTGTGATTCTCGCAGCGCCTCCTCCGCTTGTTTGCGTAAGCGAAGCTCGTTGTGGACATCACTAATGTCGGTAATCATCCTCAAAACACCGACAAACTGCCCCTCGGCATCAAAGATAGGTGTAGCGGACACTATTGCCCACAAAACGGAGCCATTTTTGCGGCGGAATTTGAAATCATGACGTTCATGAATGCCTTGGCGGCGGCGCTCTACATACGCTTGTGCCTGCATTCGGCTGTCTTCATCCATGAAGTCAAGTAGCGATCGCCCCAGCATTTGGGCCACGGTATAACCCAGCATTTGGGCAATCCGACTGTTGGCAAAAGTCGTCTTACTTTCGGCATCGAACATCCAAATTCCCTCCGATGCCGTTTCGACAATGCGACGATAGTGAGTTTCCGACTCCCGAAGTGCCTCTTGTGCCCGCTTGCGCTCTGTAATATCTTCACAAATGCTCAACAGATACCGAGGAGTATCCCTTTCATCAAGTAGAGGAACTTTTTTTGTGTGTAGCCACCGTTTTCCTCGATGAGGGGTAACTGTAGGCTCTTCCGGTATATCGATTAATGTACCTTCAGCTAGCACCCGTCTGTCTTTAGCGCGTGAGTACCGAGCTTGTTCTTTGGGTAAAAAATCATAATCATTCTTGCTTAGGACTTCTTCTCTGGAATAGCCAAATAGTTCTTCACTCGCTTTATTCCAATACACGATGTTCAGTTCTTTGGCATCTTTTATGAACACACTTATCGGTAGATTCTCTAAAATAGAGTTCAAAAATGTTTGGGTATCTCGCAAATTGGCTTCAGTCTTTTTGCGTTCTGTAATGTCTAAAATGACTCCATCTAGCCAGAGAATTTCTCCATTCTCACTAAAGATGCCTTGACCTTTGTCATAAACCCAAACCAAGTTGCCATCGGGTTGTATCACTCGGTACTCGATGACATAGGGCTGTTTGATACGGATACTCTGCCAAATAACCTCTTCAATTTTTGCTCGGTCTTGAGGATGGATGATACTGGTAAATGACCGCACCCGATTATTGATGAAGTCACTCGATGCATAGCCAGAAATCTCCTGAATAGCTTCACTCAGAAAGACCATTCTTCGGAGGGGTAACCCTTGTAATTGATCGTCCCAAGCACAGCGATAGACAGCGCCTGGAATATTGGCTACTAATGTTCTAAATCGTTCTTCGCTGTCCTCAAGGAAATTCCGTGCTTCATGTGTCATTGGTAAAGGGATGGAGCGGTTCACTAAAAATCAATATTGTAGATGCACGGTTTTCCCCACCTAAACGTGGAGTTATTTATCTGGCGAAAGTATTACCCTGGCTAATGCTTTAAATGAAAAAAATGTTATTTTAATTCTATTATTAGATAATTAGAATGAATGAAGTTTCTGTTATAGAAAAGTTTTATAGCTCAGATAAAATCCTTCTCAAGGAAACAAGAGACGGTCTATCAATTTTGGCATAGGGTATCGCCTCAAAATACGGATACCCTATGCTCAATGTCTACCTAACCCACCTGATGAGAGCGGTATTACTAGTGCAACGCGGCAAAAGTTTTCCACCACTTCAATCGGATTAAAGTAAAAGCTTGCATCCCCGCACCCCAGCTCCCTCGCTGCCAACTGGTGGGTATTTGGAGCCATGCTGCACTAGCGTTCCGACGTGATGTGCTGTCGCAGCCGCAACAAGGTGAAGGTTTGGCCCAAATTCAACGGCAGCATCGAAATGCCTTCTAAGCGGGATTGCACCCAACCTTCTCCCCAGTACCACTCATGATACCCATCAATTCCTTGACTCAATAGTAAGCGTAGACACTTAGGCTGGACTAACTCTACCTTGTGTTGAATAGCGACTGGCCCCATCCAACTAGTAAAGGTTAATCCCGGATGCAACTGTTCCGGTAAACCCATGGAAAAGCGTTGGGGCCACAGCCATTGGCGCAGCCGTTCAGAATAGAGTAGGCTATCACGGATGAGAGTCTCGGATGCTTCTAGTTCAATTCGGATATGGCTTTGTTGAAAGGTTCCTAGCATATTGATTGATTTTAGTTTAACGGTTATCCCAGCGATCGCATGGAGGTGTAGATACAAATTCAGTCACACAAGGCTAGGGTTTGGTTATAAGCTTCTTCGTCTCCTGCCTATGTTCAGGTTCAACCCCCATAGGCTGTCTATAACGAAAGCATGAAAATTACTCTCCTGAACTCCTGACTCCTGGCTCCTGACTACTATTTTCAAATTAGTTCTAATCGATTTACCTTATCACTCTCCTTTTGTTATTTCATGGTATCCCAACCCCTCTTGACTGTTGACGAGCAACCCATTCCTCTAGCTCAGGCATTGCAATATCTACAAACCTCTGGGAAGCTGAGAGCATTTCTTGGTGATATTCTGCGCCAGCACCTGATTGAGCAAGAATTGAAAAACCGAGACGATCTTGACGTGAATCCGGCTCTAATAGAGCAGGCAGTGATTGATTTTCGCCTACAGCGTCAACTGACTGACCCTCAAGTTTTTGCTGATTGGCTCAAGAGCAATGGACAAGATTACCCTAGTTTTCACGCCTCCGTGGCTTTTGGCTTTAAGCTAGAAAAACTTAGAACCCAAATTGCCGAACCCAAGCTACAAGAATATTTCATTGAGCGAAAGCTTTTTCTAGACCGATTAGTACTCTCTCGCATTTTAGTGAATGACAAGGAACTTGTAGAGGAACTAGGCACTCAGATTGAGGAAGGAGCTAGTTTTGAGCAACTAGCCAGAGAGTATTCGATCGCAGAGGATCGAATAGTTAACGGCATGATGGGGCCAGTCAGCCGGGGAAGTCTACCGGATGTTCTGAGAGCAGCTGTGGATTCAGCAAAACCTGGAGATGTAATTGGTCCCTTGGAACTAGAAGGCCGTTGGCTTTTGTTCCGTGTTGAGCAATTTCTACCAGCCTCACTAGACGATGCTCAACTGAAGCAAGCACTACAAAATGAGCTGTTCGAGCAATGGGTAGCACAGAAAATTCAAAACACGACCGTCCAGCTTCACGTCAGTTGAAAGTGGGGGATGATTCTGGAGAGACAAAAGCATTAGAAAAAGACGATAGCACTTCCCGCACCCTGCTCGCCTCTCTCCCTTGGAATATTCCTCCCTTGGGGAATTTGAGTCCCGAACAGCAAGTCCGCTTTAGAGATCAAGCTCAGATTCGCCGCTACAAGCTTGGGGAAAAAATTTGGTCTACCGATAGTCCGGGAGAACAATTTGTCGTGGTTGCGGGGAAGGTGCGTTTGAGGGAAGAAGGAGCCTCTAAACCCCTGACAACGCTAGAATCGGGTGCTTGGTTTGGGGACTTGCTCAAGCTTTCCGAGACATTCAAAGCTGTTGCTTCTACTAAAGAAGTGATAGTCGCTTGTTGGGACTCTGCTTTCTGGGAGGAAGCGTTATCTTCAGAAATTGATCGGTTTTGGATGCAAGCGAAGTTACGCATCGAACCTCAAACGGCTGATACTCCTCAAAAGGTGTCGGGTTATCCTTTTGTTTCCAGTCTCAATACAGCTGCTGCTTGCTTAACTATGGTATCGCAGCAGTTGCAAAACCCAGCTCAACTAGACTGGGTGCAGCGCCAGTTGCGGGGACAACAACCCAAATATTTGGTAGAAGGGGCTGAAAAATTGGGATTGCAGCTAAGACGCTTGCAGACGACTTGGACTGACTTGCGGCAGATAACTTTCCCCGCCTTGTTGCACTGGCAACGGGAACACTGGGTTGTGGTATATGAAGTGAAAGGCGATCGCATGATTATCGCCAATCCCCTCAACCCCGATCGCACTTGCGAAAGTCTTCCTAAGTCAATAGTAGAGCCAGCTTGGGATGGGAATCTGTGGCAAGCGGAACTGATCCAAAAGCAAGATAAATTCAGCCTAGCGTGGTTTTTACCAGCCGTTTGGTACTACCGCAGGTTGTTGGGGGAAGTCCTCGTTGCCTCATTTACCTTGCAGTTATTGGGGTTAGCAACCCCCATCCTCACTCAAGTGATCATTGACAAAGTGATGGTGCAGGGAAGTTTGCCGACTCTAGATGTAATGGCGATCGCACTGTTGAGTGTTGCTATTTTTGAAGGCATCTTAGGCATTCTGCGGCTATTCATCTTTACCCACACTGCCCGACGCCTGGATTTGAGCTTATCCGCCCAGGTATTTCGGCACTTGATGCGCCTTCCCCTGGCTTATTTTGAATCTCGCCGGGTGGGAGATACCGTGGCACGGGTGCAGGAATTGGAAAATATTCGACAGTTTCTCACGGGTACAGCCCTGACTGTCATCTTAGACAGCATCTTTGCCGTGGTGTACCTGGCACTGATGTTTTATTACAATGTTCAGTTAACCTGGGTTGCCTTGGCGGTGATTCCGTTATTTGCCATCCTCACCCTAGTTTCCACGCCGATTCTACGCAATTGGCTCAATGAGACCTTTAACCGCAGTGCCGATAGTCAATCGTTTTTGGTGGAAACGATTACGGGAATTCACTCCGTCAAGGCTCATGCGGCAGAACGAACCGCACGCGATCGCTGGGAAGGCTTGTTTGCTCGTTACATCCGCACTGGATTCCGCGCTTCTACCACCTCCAACATTAGCAACAATATTGGCAACTTTCTCACCAATTTTTCTTACCTACTCATTCTCTGGTTTGGAGCCAAATTAGTCATTGACCAAAAACTAACAGTAGGTCAACTCGTTGCCTTTCAAATGCTTTCGAGTAGAATGACTGGGCCATTACTGCGTTTGGTGCAACTGTGGCAAAATCTCCAACAAGTCTTGCTTTCTGTAGACCGAATTGGCGATATTCTTAACGTTGCTCCGGAAGCTGAACCAGGGAGTGGTTTAGTTCTTCCTCCTATCAAAGGACAAGTTACATTCGACCAAATTTTCTTCCGTTATCAACCCAATCAAGAACCCATTTTACGAGGAATTTCTTTCACAGTTCAACCCGAAATGTTTGTCGGAATTGTTGGTAGAAGCGGTTCGGGAAAAAGCACCCTTTCTAAACTATTACAACGTCTTTATCTGCCGGAATCGGGTCGGATTCTGATTGATGGCTTTGACTTAAAAAGTAGTGATTTGGCTTCTTTAAGACAACAAATTGCTGTTGTTCTTCAAGAAGATTTCCTCTTTAATGGTTCCATTTTGGAAAATATCACTTTAGGCAACCCAGACATCAGCGCTGAACAAGTCGTAGATGCTGCACGATTAGCGGTTGCTCATGACTTCATCAGTGAAATGCCCCAAGGGTATGAAACCAATGTGGGGGAGCGAGGCACAGCCCTATCGGGAGGGCAGCGACAACGCATTGCCTTAGCTCGTCTGTTCCTTTCTCAAGCGCCTATCTTAATTTTGGATGAAGCCACTAGTGCCTTAGATAGCGAGACGGAGCAACAGGTTTTACAGAACCTGCAACAAATTTCCCAAAACCGAACTGTCTTCTTAATCGCTCACCGCTTTGCGCCGCTGAAACGAGCTGACTTGATTCTCGTGTTGGAAAAGGGCATTCTTGCCGAAAAGGGAACTCACTCTGAATTGTTACAACGAAAAGGATTGTACTGGTCACTTTACCAGCGCCAGCAGTCAGCAGTATAGTCTGTAGCGTCTTGCATGAGCTACAGCGATTCTCGAAGAGAGAGGAGGAGGTTAGAGATTAGCCGACTCAGCCAATCGGCAAAATTCAGCTATTAAGGATGTAAACCGCTCCCCATCCCAGTAAATAAACGGTATTATATAAAAACTGTATTTTTTAGAAATATTACAGAATCGTTTGTTAATCAATTGAAGTAAACTTTGTATCTATTGATTCACTCGAACGGTAGAGGGACTAAAGGGTTGCATCCCATTACACTATGAAAAGTCAAATGGTGATTTAGCATTACCTGTAATATGTTGTCCTGTCAGCATCCCGTGTTACGTGTCCTTGTTGTTGATGATCATGAATTAACGCGCTTCAGCCTGAAGTTAGCCCTTTCTAGCCAAAAGCAAATAGAGCTGGTTGGTTTAGCGAGCAATGGCAAAGAAGCGATTGAGATGGTTGAGTCCTATCGACCGGATGTGATCATCCTAGACTTGCAAATGCCAGTAATGGATGGCCTTAGCGCCTCTAGTTACATCAAAAGCATTTCCCCCACCACTCAAATCATTGCCTACTCCTCAGTAGAAGACCCTCAGATTGAAGTAATGAGCCAAACAGCGCCGATAGATGTCTTTTGTAAGAAAGATACTGCCACTAAGGATTTAATTAACTTAGTCAAGCAATTAGGTAGCCAGAAGCTCCACCAATTAGAGGGTAGTACGAACACAAACTATACTTGACTTCCTCTGTCAAAAGATCAGGGGTTTCTAAAACAAGGTGGGTTTTCAGCTTCGATTCTTGTCAACCAAAACGAAAAGGCGTCGCCGCTCTAGAGTTAACCTCCAAGGGCGGCGTCAGCTATTGTGCTTACAAGTTGCAATGAAAGTTGAGGGAAAGGGAAAGGGAAAGGGAAAGGGAAAGGGGGAAGGAGTAATATCAAGCCTGTCTAATTACCTCCAGTGAAAAGCTCTCTTCCCATCAGAAGCGTCTGCCTTAACTCTAGGTAATTAACCCGACCTAATAAGAGGAGGAAAGGCGAAAAACTGGTAACATCTACTTTTTGTTTTCTCCTTTGACCTTGCCCCGCCCCCACAAGAGTGAAATTAGAGGCAAGGTTAGCTTCCCAGGAGTAGTTAAGCTGCCCTTGCCTATACTTTGCACTTGATCAAGTGAAGGTAAAAAAAGCGAAAGGCTTGATTGATCCACCTTTTCCCCTTTCCCTTTCCCCTTTTCCCCATCCTCACGATATGTAATTTGTAAGCACGACAGCTTATTAGTTAGCGCTTGGTGTTTCTGGGAAGGTACGCTTAAATTCGTCAATTAAGTCGTCCAGCTCTTCCAGTGCCTGGTTTACATCAATTCTAAGAGTCCCCAAATCGGGTTGCTCCAAAAGCTGCACTAAAGACTCTCGCTGGCTTTCGATGAGGGCAATTCGTTCTCGTAGCGTTTGTGGGTCCATCATGGGCTTGGTTTGACCTAGTCTGTCTTAGTTCTAAATTGGATATCAATAAGACTAACGCAGGAATGGAGGACGGTTGGGGTTGGTCGGCTTGTTTTTGATCACTTCAGAAATAAACCGCTTGAGTGCTTTCTCTCGATTTTTCATAAATGCTGACCAGAAGCCAGGTTGAAACTCATCCATCGTTTTAGCCAAAGCCCAAACATCGACTGCCAAGATATTATAAAGAGTCTCGTCCTCTTTCTGGAGCGAGTTGAGCTGCTCTCGGACTACATTACTTTTTTTTGTAACGTTTTGATTTTCTTCTTTAATCATTTTCAAAACCCTACTCTTAGTAGAGGACGGCGGACAATAACAACCTAACTAATTTGATGAGGGTTGTTTGGGTGACAGCCCCCGCTTATTCACTTTACTACTGAAGGTATGGCAGCGCGACTTGATATACAAAATCCTACTATTTTATCACAAAATATTAATATTTACAGGCGATTATTCGCTCTCTTTTATTCTTTCCCAATAAATAAGGCATTATCCCTACTCATCCCCACAGACTTTGTGGGACACCCTCTACTTCTCATCCCTTCACCAAGGATAATAAAGCTGAAGTGATTGCTGCAAAAATAGCTTAAATTACGATGTTACGCCAAACTTCCTTGGGAACGCTAGGTTTGTCTGTCGGTGGTCTTCTCACCCTTGTGGGCTTTGTAGCTTACGGCATTGGGAATGCCACATTGAATCTAGTAGGATTTTTCTATGGAATTCCCATTTTATTGGGAGGTCTGGCTCTTAAAGCGGCTGAATTAAAGCCTATTGACTTCAGCCAACCTACACCTCCGTCTGTATTGAAACTAAGAGAACTTCAAGCCACCTCCACTCAAAACCAAATTCGCAAAGACGTAATGCGGTATCGCTATGGTCAAGAAGCCCATTTAGATAGCTCCCTTGAGAGCCTGGGTTTAGCGCCTACCGATGAAGAAAGACCCCTGCTGACGGGTTTGCGAGAAGTTGAAGCGGATGGAGCTTATACGTTGGTTCTGGAATTTGACTCACCACTCATTCCTTTTGAAACGTGGCAACAAAAGCGGGAAAAGATAGAGAAATTTTTTGGGCCTGGTATCCGAGTTGATTTAACACAATTATCTGATAATCAGGTTAACGTAGCGCTAATTGCCACACCTCAAGAGGCGGCTAGTGCTGACTTGCAGCAATAAACCAGCAGTTGTCAGCGGGGGAGCTCCCGAACTCCGGGAGCTCTTGGGACAGGGGAGTCAGCTTTTACTCGATTCTGGGAAACTGTGGAGAAACTTTTGCCCCGTTGCACTAGCGTGTAAAGACCTGGTATATCATGACCCTACTTTTCTAAACGCACCACGTACCACTGGAGGTAATCTCCAGGTCCGACATCCAATTCACAGGATGTTTCCATCAGATATTTCGCTTGCTCCTCTACACTAGTAAACTTCTGCAAGTCTCGCGGCAAATCATCCTGGCGCTGGCTCAAAATAACCTGGAGTTTTTCTAGTAACTCTGTAGGGGTCAAAATTTGCTCAGGTTGGTTGGTTTCTAGGAGAACATAAGCGTCTTCCTGAAACATGATGGAGTCTGGCATATTCAATTCCTGTTTACTTTCGCTAAGCTCAAGTTTACTGAGCAATTTACAAGTAAAGTGATATGTTCCTCTCCCTTGACTACGAATCGGCTTTAGAATCTTTGGGATATGACTATTTCGATGAAGTGGCAGCGGCCCAATTTCCCTGTCATATTCTGCGGTTTCGCAATGACCAACTACTACCCATCTTGGGGCTAAATCCTGAAGAAGTTACGGATGCTGATTTTGTTCAAGCCTTTGGTCAATTTCAGGGGGTGCGCCCCTTTTTGGCATTGCGGTATCACGGCTATCAATTCGGCGAATATAACCCTAGGCTAGGGGATGGTCGGGGTTTTCTCTACGGTCAAGTGCGGGGGATTGATGGCGAACTCTATGATTTTGGTACGAAAGGCTCTGGTACAACACCCTACTCTAGAAGTGCTGATGGAAGACTGACCCTCAAAGGTGGTGTTCGGGAAGTGCTGGCGGCTGAAGCGCTGCACAGTCTTGGTGTCCGCACTTCCCGTTGTTTGAGCTTAATTGAAACGGGTGAGAGATTGTGGCGGGGAGATGAACCGTCTCCCACCCGTTCTTCTGTGATGGTGCGTTTTAGTCGCTCTCACATCCGGTTTGGTACGTTTGAACGGTTACATTACTTCAAGCGGAAAGATTTAATCAAAAAACTGTTAGACCATGTCATTGAACAGTATTATCCCAAGATTATCTCCCCAGCCCTGGATCAGGAGGGAGATGAGGAACGATATACACAGTTTTATGCAGAGTTAGTTGAACGAGTTGCTCAACTGGTCGCGCAGTGGATGGCGGCAGGTTTTTGTCATGCTGTCTTGAATACTGACAATATGTCGATTACGGGTGAAAGTTTTGATTATGGCCCTTTTGCGTTTATCCCAACTTACGACCCCGCTTTTACAGCAGCTTATTTTGACTACTACGGACGCTACTGTTACGGAAATCAACCTGATATTTGCCGATGGAATTTAGAGATGCTTCAGCGTCCTTTAGAGGCTGTGATTTCTGTTGCCGATATGGAAGCGGGGTTGGCTAAATATGAGGAGCATTATTACACCACTTATCGGCAGTTGATGATTAATAAACTAGGGTTTGAGCAGTTGCCGGAACAGCAAGCCGATGAACTATTAGGGTTAACTATCGAATTTCTGAAAGAGAGCCAAATGGGTTACCATGCTTTCTTTGCTGAATTAGCACAGCAATTTGACCCTAGTTGGCGAGATGACTTGGAGCAGATTTGCAACAGGGAACCTTTTTTGCAATTCAATGAGCGATCGCTATTCGGAAAATGGCGAGAGCTA
>JBFLZA010000082.1:0-18221 GCA_040756535.1 Cyanobacteriota bacterium | reverse complement strand
TCTTGTTCGGTATTCTTCTGCGTTGTCTCCCGCAGGTTGGAAATCATTTGGTTGATGTTGTCCTTGAGGACAGCCACTTCTCCTTGTGCCTCTACAGCAATCGATCGCGTCAAATCGCCCTTAGTTACCGCAATGGCCACTTCTGCGATCGCACGTAACTGGGTTGTGAGGGTTGCCGCCAGTTCGTTCACATTGTCCGTCAAGTCTCTCCAGGTTCCTGCCGCCCCTGGCACCTTCGCTTGACCGCCCAACTTCCCTTCAATCCCCACTGCCCGTGCCACCGTCGTCACCTGGTCGGCAAAGGTTGCTAGCGTATCGATCATCTCGTTAATCGTATCCGCCAGCGTCTCAATTTCACCCTTGGCATCCAGCATTAACTTGCGCTTCAAGTCACCGTTTGCCACTGCCGTCACCACCTTGGCAATGCCTCGGACTTGGGCGGTGAGGTTACCGGCCATCGAGTTCACGTTGTCGGTCAAATCCTTCCAGGTTCCCGCTACACCGATAACCTGCGCTTGACCCCCCAGCTTCCCTTCAGTCCCCACCTCGCGAGCAACTCGTGTGACTTCAGAAGCAAAGGAGGAAAGCTGGTCTACCATCGTGTTGATCGTATTTTTGAGGTCTAAAATTTCCCCTCGCACATCTACTGTAATCTTCTTGGATAGGTCGCCATTCGCCACCGCCTTCGTCACTTCCGCAATGTTCCGAACCTGGGCGGTGAGGTTCCCGGCCATCAAATTCACGTTATCCGTCAAATCCTTCCAAGTCCCGCCCACACCTCGGACGTAAGCTTGGACGCCCAGTTTCCCTTCAGTACCGACTTCCCGCGCCACCCTGGTTACTTCCGAGGCAAAAGAATTGAGCTGGTCTACCATCGTGTTGATGGTGTTTTTCAGCTCTAGAATTTCCCCCTTCACATCTACTGTAATTTTTTTGGATAAGTCGCCCGTTGCTACTGCCGTCGTCACTTCGGCAATGTTTCGCACTTGGGCGGTGAGACTGCTGGCCATCGAGTTCACCGAATCCGTCAAGTCTTTCCAGGTTCCTGCTACGCCTTTAACTTCGGCTTGAACTCCCAACTTCCCTTCGGTTCCCACTTCACGGGCGACTCGGGTTACCTCAGAAGCAAAGGAGGAAAGCTGATCCACCATAATATTGATGGTGTTTTTTAGCTCTAAAATCTCCCCCTTCACATCAACGGTAATCTTCTTGGACAAGTCGCCATTTGCTACCGCCGTCGTTACTGCTGCAATATTCCGCACTTGGGAAGTGAGAGAACCCGCCATGAAATTCACGCTGTCGGTTAAATCTTTCCAGGTTCCTGCCACCCCTCGGACATCTGCTTGGACGCCCAACTTGCCTTCCGAACCCACCTCACGAGCGACTCGGGTTACCTCAGAAGCAAAGGAGGAAAGCTGATCCACCATAATATTAATGGTGTTTTTCAGCTCCAAAATTTCCCCTTTAACCTGAACGGTAATTTTCTTGGACAAGTCACCATTCGCCACAGCCGTCGTTACTTCGGCAATATTCCGTACCTGCGCGGTGAGGTTGCCGGCCATCAAGTTAACCGAATCCGTTAAGTCTTTCCAAGTCCCTGCCACGCCTTTAACTTCGGCCTGAACTCCCAACTTGCCTTCCGTTCCTACCTCCCTTGCCACCCTGGTTACCTCCGAGGCAAAGGAGTTGAGCTGGTCTACCATCGTATTAATGGTATTTTTCAGCTCCAAAATCTCACCCTTGACATCCACGGTGATTTTCTTGGAAAGGTCACCGTTTGCGATCGCAGTTGCTACTTCGGCAATATTTCGCACCTGTCCGGTAAGGTTCCCCGCCATCGAATTCACGCTGTCGGTTAAATCCTTCCAAGTCCCTGCCACGCCTTTGACTTCGGCCTGAACCCCCAACTTCCCTTCGGTTCCCACCTCTCGTGCCACCCTGGTTACTTCTGAGGCAAAGGAGTTGAGCTGGTCTACCATCGTGTTAATGGTGTTCTTCAGTTCCAGAATTTCACCTTTCACATCAACGGTAATTTTCTTAGACAAATCACCATTAGCTACAGCCGTTGTGACTTCGGCAATGTTCCGCACCTGTGCCGTGAGGCTTCCGGCCATAAAATTCACACTATCCGTCAAGTCTTTCCAGGTGCCTGCCACCCCCTTGACTTCCGCTTGTCCACCCAACTTGCCTTCTGCACCCACCTCACGAGCAACTCGGGTTACTTCTGAGGCAAAGGAGTTGAGCTGGTCTACCATGATGTTAATGGTGTTCTTCAGTTCAAAAATCTCACCTTTGACATCAACCGTGATTTTTTTGGAAAGGTCACCATTTGCGATCGCAGTTGCCACTTCGGCGATATTTCGCACCTGTCCGGTAAGGTTGCCGGCCATCAAGTTGACGTTATCGGTTAAATCCTTCCAAGTCCCCGCTACCCCTTTAACTTCGGCCTGAACCCCCAGCTTGCCTTCAGTACCCACTTCCCTTGCAACCCGCGTCACCTCAGAAGCGAAGGAGTTGAGCTGGTCTACCATCGTATTAATGGTGTTCTTCAGCTCTAAAATTTCCCCTTTCACATCAACGGTAATTTTCTTAGACAAGTCACCATTGGCCACAGCCGTTGTCACTTCGGCAATATTCCGCACCTGTGCCGTGAGACTGCCTGCCATGAAATTCACACTATCGGTTAAGTCTTTCCAGGTGCCTGCCACACCCTGCACTTCCGCTTGTCCACCCAGCTTCCCATCCGCACCCACCTCACGAGCAACCCGTGTTACCTCCGAGGCAAAGGAGTTAAGCTGATCCACCATAATATTGACGGTGTTTTTCAGCTCTAAAATTTCCCCTTTCACATCAACGGTAATTTTCTTGGACAAGTCGCCATTGGCTACAGCCGTCGTCACTTCAGCAATATTCCGTACCTGCGCTGTGAGGTTGCCGGCCATCAAGTTAACATTATCGGTTAAATCCTTCCAAGTCCCCGCTACCCCTTTAACTTCTGCCTGAACCCCCAGCTTGCCTTCAGTTCCCACTTCCCGTGCCACTCGCGTCACCTCTGAGGCAAAGGAGTTGAGCTGGTCTACCATCGTATTGATGGTGTTTTTCAGGTCTAAAATCTCACCTTTAACATCAACGGTAATTTTCTTGGACAAGTCGCCATTGGCTACAGCCGTCGTCACTTCGGCAATATTCCGTACTTGAGCGGTGAGGTTGCCTGCCATCAAGTTGACGTTATCGGTTAAATCCTTCCAAGTCCCCGCTACCCCTTGAACTTCGGCTTGAACCCCCAACTTGCCTTCGGTTCCCACTTCCCGTGCCACTCGCGTTACTTCTGAGGAAAAGGAGGAGAGTTGTGCCACCATTGTATTGACGACTTCTGCTGTGGCGAGAAATTCCCCTTGGAGAGGTCTGCCTTCAATTTCCGTGGCGATACGTTGAGATAGATCTCCCTTAGCAACCGCCCGAATCACACGAGCCGTTTCAGCAGTGGGTTGGACTAAATCCGTAATCAGAGTATTGACAGAATCAATGCTAGCAGCCCAAGCCCCCCTAGCATTTCCTAAGGAAGCACGCTGTGTAATCTTGCCCTCTTTGCCGACAACGGTGCTAATCCGTTCTAACTCTGCTGCCATTCTTTCATTGAACTCAATAATATCGTTGAGTGCATCAGCGACTTTCCCGGCAATGCCCGTCTGCTCAACAGGCATACGCGCCGAAAAATCCCCCTTCTTGACAGCTGTTAACGTTCTCAGTAGCTGTCTGACATCTAATTCATCTGTAGCGGTTACTTGTGCAATTGCCATAACTTGACCTAATAATGATTATTCTTTCTGTAAAGCTGGAACTGTAATAATTAACGGCGGCTCAATTCTTGCTCAAGTAGGAAATTAGAGTAGGGCAACTTGTGTACCCTGTCACCAGAGCTTGACAAGCCTGAAATTGAACACTTTTTTAATTGTGACTAACTCATCGGAAAACCTGTCGGGCGAGTCGTGAATTTAGCAAAAATAAATAATCAAGAGCCAATGGCCCAGAAGCATACCATTCGCGTGTTCTTAGGATGGCACACATAAATGTTTTGGAGGAAGTCGTTTCGAGGAGGAGTATTTTATTGTAACTGTTACCTGATGGACTGCAGCTAAAACGCTTTATTTGAACAAGACTGGAGCAATATCTATCTTAAGGGGGATGCTATTGCTTTCGAGAGAGTTAAATCAGAATCCACAGCCAAGAGGTTGCAGGTTATCGCTCTTGTGTCACTCTCGGAAAATCAAGCTCGAAGCTAAACGCTGAAAGCCATGCTAAATAGGGCTTGCTGATGGCAGTCCGTAACAACCTAGAAAAGTTAATTTTGTATCTGCAAAAATTAGTTAAAAACAATCCTGGCTTATATACAGTTAAGATCGAATTGGACAGAAGCTCTCATCCATCACTTAAGGGAAACTCTTTCTCAGCAGTCCACCGTATCAACTTCTTCAGGAGGTCAAGTGGCTTTCAGTAATTATAAAGATATTGGTACAGTTCTCAAAGAATTTCAGATTACATACACCGAAGCTAATTTCATGAGTGAAGTTGAGTTTAATATATCTGACTACTTCCGAGAAGACTTACAAACCGTTATGCAAGACGGAGTACCTAGTGCTTCAGAATTTTCAATTTGTGAGAATTTAATCTATCCAATTCTTAAAGAAGTTTGGAAATGCTATCGTAGTAATTTCGTTTTGTGGGGACATAAGTCACTTATCTATGATGAGAATCTTTCAGGGTTTACTGAGTATATTTTGGCTCGGCGTTCTCCTTTGGGAAAAGTTGTGTTTGATAAGCCGTATTTTTTGTTAGTTGAGGCAAAAGAAGACAAATTTTCTGAAGGTTGGGCGCAGTGTATTGCTGAAATGGTGGCGGCGCAAAGATTGAATGATGAATTACCAGTTACTATTTTTGGAATTGTCTCTAATGGCAAAGATTGGGAATTTGGCAAGCTAGAAAAAACGTCTTTTATTCAAAATACAAATCGCTATTTTATTCAGGATTTAGATCAGCTTTTTGCTGCTGTAAACTATGTTTTTAAAGAATGTGAATTGCAGTTATCTCAGCTAGTTGCTGCTTAACTCTATTTGAGTCAGTATTTCATGCGCCTGTTGTTGGCTAGCTCTTAAAAATTGAGAATCGCGCTCGCTCAAGCTTTTATCATTTGCCCATGTCAAGGCATCTTGTAATTCCTTTCCGCTCAACAAATAAGAATTGTCTTTTCGATGAGAAGCCTCCCAAGCAGTGATTGCAGAACTATAAGGGCGGAGATTAGCTAAAGCTTCATTAACCCAATTGAGATTAAAAACTGACTGGTAAATGCGGTTATTCACCTTTAAATTACCATCTCGTTTAATAACCAACCCCGATAACCGCAAATCGATTTGTTCTGGAGTGTCATTCGCGACGATTTGCCCCTGCTGCAAAATTTGCTGATAGAGTCCCAACAGACAGATAGCACGTTTCTCGTTGAACAGAATGCGATCGCGTATCGTTTTCAGATGCTCCGGCTCATCCTGCGCTTCCCAATTTTCAATAATACGCGATCGCACCAACCGCTCAACCCACTCTTGCTCACTGCCTGTTATCATCCCAACGTCAGTTGTACAGATGATCTGGCAAAGTTTTTGCGTCAGAAACGGCTGTCCCCCTGTCCAATCCAACACGGCTTGCAGTAGAGCTTGGGGATTACTGCTTCTCTTCGCAAGTCCCAAAGCCAAAGGTGGGATTTCTTGTAGCTGAAAGCCTCTTAATTCAATAGCGCGACCGATATTAAAGGGTGTACACCGTTTGTCTTGGATTAAGTCTGAAGGAGCTGCTACCCCAATCAAAGCAAAGGTGAGTCGGTTGTAATCGGGATTATCTGCCCGACTGTTATAGCATTGACGAATGAAGGCAAAAAAATCATCAATATTGAAATTGAGACGGAGGATGTTGTCAATTTCATCTATAAAAATAACAAGGTTTTTAGCTATTAATTTGAGTAAAATCTCTTCAATAAATTTACTAAATCGTCTGATGTGAGATAAGTGGTTATTATTCATCCACCATTCTTCTAAATCAAACTGCTCAAATAGCTCCAAGCTGCTAACGATACTATCAATCACCCCGGCATACCATTGTTCTGGGGTAATATCCTTAGTGCCAATTGCCGTAATATCAATCGTGGCACAAGCAATTCCCAACGCTTGCAATTTTGTCATTGTGCGTATCTTCAGTGAAGACTTGCCCGTCTGCCGTGAATTAAGAACGTAACAAAATTCTCCTGCCTTCAAGCTCTCATAAAACTCTGCATCAGCTTGTCGGGTAACGTAGGTAGGGGCATTTGGGGGCAAGCTTCCCCCCACTTGATAGTCATAAATCGAGCAAAGTTTGGTGTTCATCCCACGATTCCTTTAGGCAAGTTTAGAGTGATGGTGCCAGACGAACCCGGAAATACTCGCGGTATAAATTGCATCGGGGCGTTACTTCATTTCCCTGCAAATGTACCAGTCCCATGCTGTGTAACTTAAATCCCTGCATGGATTCTAGCTGCACTGGACTATCTGCCATTACCACTTTTTGTAAAGCAGCAGCTAATTCGGGATGTTGTGACAAATTCCATAAGTGTCGCCGCAAATGGTCGCTGTAGAGTCCGGCATCCGTGGGTGCTGTTTCTACGAGTTCAGAGAGGGTCATTTCCTGTCGGGCAATGTAGTAGAGGGCGACGCGCACGAGATAGGGATGCCCCCCCACCATCGTAATCAGTTGCTCAACTTCATCAGTTCCCCAAGCAAGTCCATGTCTGTGGGCTAAATCTTGGACTTGTTCCGGCTTAAATTCAGGTAATTCGATGGGTAGTCCCACATTAAAAGGAGACTGATTAATATCCATCGGCACGTAAACTTCTGTGGAATGAACCACCACTAACCGGAGTCTCCGCCAAATGTCCCGATTCTTAGATTCTTCATGCCACGCCCGTAACAGACCAAAAAAATCAGCGGCGAGTTCGGGGTACTGTAGCACCCGATCCACTTCATCAAGCCCTAATACCAAAGGTTCGGCCACATTTGCCAGTAAATAGCGCTCAAAGTAAGTCCTACAACTAACCTTACTGCCAACAAGACCACTCCAATAATCGGTTAAGCGGTCGGGTAACTGGAGTTCCATGGCAACGACGGCACAAAACCAGCGCAAGAACTGATCGAGTTCCGTGAAGACGTTACTATCCGCTAATTGGAAGCTTAAAGGTACAGTGCGGTAGCCCAGAAGACTTGAGCGATGGAGAATTCGCGCCATTAACGAGGTTTTCCCCATCTGGCGAGGGGCTTTGATGCGGATGAGGGCACCGGGTTTTGCGATCGCTTCATAACAGCGATAATCGATACTGGGGCGTTCTACATAAAAGGCAGATGCTAATTCTACCTGTCCTCTGGGTAACTCTGGCTCGGCTACGGGTTGGGGTGGGTGATTGGGGGTTAGGGAATAGGGTGTTGGGAAGCGAGTATTGCCTTCTGTTCCCTCTGTATTACTGACTCCAGCGCTGGATTGTCCGGATGCGAACGAATCCAATACTGCTTGCACAATTTTCGGGGTATCATTGTGCGATCGCCATTCATACTGAGGTAGCCCTCGAAGATAACCCCGCAAGTCATGGTTGAGTAGGTTGAGCGGACAATTCACGCGAATGGGTATAATATCGGGCTTACCGTCCGATCGCTTATCACGCAACGCCTTTGCCATCCTGACTTCTTCAGTTGCCATTTCACTCCCAGCCGCAAAGGTGGACAACAACAGGAGTATGCGATCGCATTGATTTAATTGGGTTCCAATTTGTAGTAGCCCATCTTTTGCCATTCGTAGGCTGCTATCTGCTTTGAAAACATCGTAACCCGATGCTTTTAAAGCGGCTTCTAGCTCAATAGCAAGGCTTTTATCCGGGTCAGTACTCCGATAATAACTCAGCAAAATTTTGGTATTATTCGTACTCGGAAGATTTCCCTGAGAAAATAAATCAGGTCTATAGCGAGCAAAGAGGGCAAATAAATCAGGACGGTGCGAAGAGCCAGAATCATCTTGACTTGATAGCTCAAATTCCTTGCATATATTCTCGATGTGTTTTCTCACCGTATGTTTGGTAATGTGCAGCTCCAAAGCAATTTCTGCATCTTTTTTCCCCGCTAAAACGTTCAGTAACACCTCTTCTTGTCGAGAGGTTAGTCCTGCATAGGCTTTCGTAAATTCCGCTTGATCCATAATTGGTTACTGACTCCTGATGAAGAAGGGCACCTTAGTCAGGGATATTATCCCTCTCGATCTAATCTTCACTCCCCTCACTTTCTATTCCTAATCTATAGACGGCTCTAATAGTGCATTCGTGTAACCCTATTCACAGATGTGAATCGATCCAACCCGAAATCCGCACTTGTGAGTGTTGACTACACAGCGTCCCTCGTCACCCAAACCGCTTGCGATAGTTAAGCCGTAGAGCACAACACCTCGCCTCTTTGTCCCAACATATCCTGAACGTCTACAGCAGACGACTCGGACAAGCGGCAGGAAAGCCAATTTTGGCATTGATTGACTCTCTTTTCCTTAGTTCAGTCAAATAGTCAAGAGGAGTGTAACGGATGTTAGTTATCAAGGAAGCTTTGTCTGCACAAGCGTTAGTCTGCCTAGAGCAGTTAAAAGCATTAGACTTATCTCCAATTGGAGCTTACCTGATGAATCCCAAAAACGGTTATAGCTGGACTAGGCAGCAAACCTTCCAGGCAATAAACCGCTATAAAACGTTTTTGTTCGTCAGTTACTTGTATCCGCAAGTCTTTCTGGTGTCAACGCAGGAAATCGACTGTGTTTGGCACTGCCACATTCTGCATACCCGCAAGTATCGCCAAGATTGCATCATGCTGTTCAATAATTTTATCGACCACGAACCTGAGACTGAGCGTTCGGATGAGGTAAATTCGCCCAACATAGAGGCAGCGTTTGCTCAGACACAAGCTCTCTTGGCCTTGTTTGAGGGGTATTTTAACAATACCGCTTCACCCGCAGTTAGCGAGGGAACGGGTAACGGGCAACGGAGACGGGTATTGGGTGAGGATTTCAGCCCTAGTAAAGTACCTGCTACCTATAGAGGTGGGGACTCTTACTCCCAGGAAAACCAAAGATTAGAAAACGAGGAACTCCAAACCGAAAAGTCTTTCCGTTCCTTGTTCCCTGTTTCCTGTTCCCATTGTGTTGAGTTACATCCAGCCATTGATGCCAGCAAGGACTACTCAACCCTTCATCCTACTGCCTGCGGTAGACCTTTGACCAAGTTATAAATAGTGAATGATGAAGGAGGGTGCGGTCATGCACCAGTTGGTGATATCGTTTCCGCTTGCGTAAAAATTAACTAATATTTTGCTCCAAAAACTCTGCGGCCCTTTGCGCTTTCCTTTGTGACCCTCTGCGTTAAAAAACAGAGTATTCCAATGCTAACGGATTCGATAGGATAGCCAAAGAATTCCGGAGCGTCAGTCTCAATCAACGACTTATGACCACACCCATGAGGTGAAAAGCAGGTAGGTGAAGTGTAGCTGTCCGAAGTTCTGCAACTGGAGAATCTCTACCAACATTATGAGCGCATGATTTAGCAATTTTTCAACGATGTTAACTTAAGTTTAAATGATGGGGGAAATACAGCAAGATAGCTGACTCGTTGAACGAGAACCAACTTTGTGTGATCGCTCTTGTTAATCAATTTTGGATTTTGGATTTTGGATTGTCCCCATGACTGAAAGTCAGTATAAAGCGCGTTTCCGGCTGTGTTGGGTAAGTTTAGGTAACGTGATAGCAAGTGCGATCGCCGTGGGTGCATTCCACGACTGATGCACCCTGAGTATGAGAATCAAAGCATGTTGTTAGCATTGAGGCGACTGAACACTCCACTCAGTCAGCCAGTGTCAATGCCTGATGTTAGCTAGCAAGAATTAGAAGCCATTGTGGAAGAATTAGGGGAAAATCGGTTGCAACTGACTTGTAGAGGGTTCAGAAGCAACTCCCATTGTTGCTCTCCACTCCTCGATAGAGGTTGTTTTGATATTCACGCCGGGTTGATTTCCATTAATGCTTTTGATTGCCACCATAGTGTTGTAAGTAAAATCAACATCACCAATGGAGCGAACTCTTACACCATATATACCAGCATTAAAGTATTGAAAATAGATATTTCCTATGTACTGAATTCTTCCCTTTTCAACGCCACTGGTGTTGTAGTACTGAAAATAGAGATTCCCAATAGAGCGAATTTTACCTGTATCAATCCCTCTATTATAGTACTGAAAATAGGTATTGCTAATTCGCTTAAGCTTACCTTGTTCAGCGCCATTGGTGTAATATTCAACAGTACTGTTCCCCTTTGGATCAGTTCCTCCGCTCAAAATTTTGAGCAGGCTGCCACTGGCATCAATAGCTACCACAGCGTCATTAACCCGTATTATCCATCCCAAGTTTGTTCCTTCCTGAGACACATAAATTGTTTCTAAGTTTACTGTATCCGAAACAGCAGTAGTTTGGGGATTTTGGGAAATATATCTTTCGTTAATTTGAGGTTGTGAGTTTAAAGGAGTTTTAGCATGAGCTAAATTATTGCCATTTAAACTAATAGTTGTTATCGCCATATAAGCAAGAATAAGTAAATAGCTTTTCATTAATGACTTAACGTTAGCTTCTTGCATACCGATTCTCCTCACACCCTGAATTATCACTAAACAGTAATTTCCATCTGTTCCTCAAGCTAGTATTTAAAATACGATTCTCTATAATGCTGGCACTTCATTCTATTGGCTGATCCGATTGGGTGATTTAAGTTCCTTTATCTCCTCTGAGGCTAGAAATTATTATCGAACAGGAAGAATCTTGTACATCCAAGGCGAGTGCGTTGGATGGAGACAATATTCCTTCCTAAAACGCCGAGAATCCGCCTTGGGAGTGAGTAACTATTTGGACGTCACGAATAAAAACTTGACAGTAGCTACAAAGCTGTGCTACTTAGCTAAAATCAAGATATGATGACAAACCGCTACAACAACCAACAAATCGATTCCTTCGCCCAATCGGTTCTGAAGGATGGTCATTGCGTGTTGCCCAATCACTTCTCCCCGGCGACACTCAATTCCTGGCGTGAGGCTTTTGCGCCAATGCTCTCGGATCATATCGCCCGCGAAGGCAAGCTACGTAATCGCGGCCCAAACCGCTATTATGTCACTTTGCCTTTCACTGCCCCGTTTGCCGACCCCAGTATTTACGAAGATGAGGATATTCTGGCGATCGCTAAGCTATTAGTAGGCGAAGACATGGTAATGTGCCAGCTAGCGACGGACACACCCTTGCTAGGGTCTGATTATCAAGACGTGCATCGGGATGCTCCGCCACTCTTTCCTGAAACGGGTATGGAGACACCGCCCTTCCAGTTGGCAATTAACTTTCCGCTCGTGGATGTAACCCTTGAAAACGGCCCGTTTGAGACGACACGCGGTACGCACATGATGTCGAAGGAGGAAGGACTGCGCCGCATGGAGTCAGGTGAAATCAAGTTAGAACCCATCACAATGCAACTGGGTGACGTAATGATCCGCGATGTCCGAGGTCTGCATCGAGGCACCCCCAATCATACACAAACGCCACGTCCGATGGTCGTAATTGGTTATAGTCGCCGTTGGCTGTTTCGTCCTGAGGTGTCTATTCACATCCCGCGTGCTGCTCTCGATACACTCTCCGAACGCGGCCGCCACTTGTTACGCTTCAATCCGATTGTTGAATCCCTTGAGGAGAAACCTGAAGTTGAAGTTTATCAGGCATATGCTTACTAGGGATACTGGATTGCGTTAAGACTAACCCAACTGCCCTAAGAAAGTACTCAGCTAGATTTCGTTTGATAGCTAAATCTGCTCAAGTCTCAAAGCTTCTAGCTATAAGTTCAACAGTTTTAGGCTTGATCTAGCCCCGGTTTCAACCGGGGTTATTTGTTGTCAACCGCTCTGTTGACCTGGTTGTATTGACGACTACAAATTAATTTAATATTTCCTTAAGCCTCCAGAGATAAAAAGTTTTCTTCTTTAGATAGACGTGAAATGGAGCAGTAACAGTTATGCTTCTTAGAAGCGATCGCGGATTTTAAGAAGGGTCAACCGCACTGGGAATTTTTACAGGATAAGCAAAAGAGCGATTATTCTGGCTTTGACTGTACACAGTCATTTCGCATGAGAATAGCCAAATAATCCCTGTTTTTTATCCTCAAACTATTCACCACTGTAGAGCTAATAAATAAGACCTTGCCCCGGCTAATTTGTGGCTTCCGGAGCGCACAATCATTGTTAAAAAAATCAAGTTTGGAACAACGAAATTACCAGGCAATCTATGTCCCCAAATAAAGGTCAAATCAAGAACGGCAATATCAGCAATAACGCTTCACCAAAGATGCGTGGCGGAAAGCGAGAGGCGCGATACGAATCTAGTAGTTTGAAGGGTAGCCTCTTGTCAGGCGGCATATCTTCGGCACGCACATCTAATGGAGAAGCGCGAGAGTCCTCATCTCTACACTCATCTAACAAAGACGTTCAGGGTTCCAATGCCTCTATAGATACACCCGACCTAATTTGCTTGTCCCATTTGCGTTGGAATTTCGTATTCCAAAGACCCCAGCATCTTTTGACCCGCTGCGCCCAAGACCGGCGGGTGTTTTTTATCGAAGAGCCTATTTTTAGCCCCGACACCTCTGTACCTCCCGAAACTGCCAAGGCGATTGGGGGAGTTGGCTGGCTGGATGTCACCAGGCACGAGAGCGGAGTCTGGGTTGTGGTGCCTCATTTGCAAGAGGGACTGAGTGAGGAGGCGGTCAACGCTGCTCAACAGGTACTGCTCGATGCTCTGTTTGCAGAACACGAGATTAGCCAGTACATCTGTTGGTACTACACGCCAATGGCTAGGGCTTTTACACGCCACTTAGAACCCCTGGCACTTGTGTACGACTGCATGGACGAGTTGTCTGCTTTTAAGGGAGCATCCCCTATGCTGAGAGAACGCGAGGCTGAACTATTTAGCCGTGCGGACTTAGTGTTTACTGGGGGACAGAGCCTTTACGAAGCCAAGCGTGACCAGCACGAGAACGTCTATGCATTTCCCAGTAGTGTAGATGTCGCGTACTTTGCACAGGCAAGAGCAATTAAAGAAGACCCAGCTGACCAAGCGAACATTCCCCATCCGCGCCTTGGATTCTATGGGGTAATAGACGAACGGATGGATCTCGAATTGCTTGAGGGGATTGCCGAAGCGCGACCTGACTGGCATCTAGTGATGATTGGGCCAGTTGTCAAAATCGACCCAGCAAGCTTGCCGCGCCGCGAGAACATTCATTATCTGGGTGGTAAAGACTATAAAGAGCTGCCTTCCTATCTGGCTGGGTGGGACTTGGCGATGCTGCCATTTGCACGCAACGAATCAACCCGCTTCATTAGCCCGACCAAAACTCCAGAGTACCTTGCCGCAGGTAAGCCAGTTGTCTCTACCTCGATTCGGGATGTAGTTCGTCCCTACGGGCAGGAACACTTGGTGCGGATTGCAGACACAGTTACAGAGTTTGTTGCTGCCGCTGAAGCTGCGATGCGTGAGGATAACCAAGCATCAGGATGGCTCGCTCGCGTTGATACCTTCTTGGAGCAGATTTCTTGGGATCGCACTTGGAGTTCGATGATGCAACTAATTGAGTCTGCATTAGGAACGCGGCTTGAAAGGAGCATTGCTGCCCTGTATCCTTCTACAAACGGAAAGATCCGTGAAGTGATAGACCTCAATCAGCCTCCTGCGATCATTACGAGAGACTTCGTTTTCGATTATCTAGTTGTTGGGGCAGGGTTCTCTGGGAGTGTCATCGCCGAACGCATTGCCACTCAGTTGGGTAAGAAAGTTCTGGTTGTAGATAAGCGATCGCACATTGGCGGCAACGCTTACGATCATTACGACAATTCAGGCGTCCTCGTCCACAAATACGGCCCCCACATCTTTCATACCAACTCACGGGATGTCTTTGAGTACCTCTCAAAATTTACCGAGTGGCGCTCCTACGAACACCGCGTTCTTGCTAGTGTAGACGGACAACTCGTTCCCATTCCCATCAACCTCGACACAATCAACAAACTCTACGGACTGAACCTCACCTCGTTCCAGGTTCCAGAGTTCTTTGCCTCGATCGCTGAACCCAAAGAGTACATCCGCACCTCAGAAGATGTCGTTGTGAGCAAGGTAGGGCGGGAACTCTACGAGAAGTTCTTCCGTAACTACACCCGCAAGCAATGGGGACTCGACCCATCTGAACTCGATAAATCAGTCATCTCTCGCATCCCCACCCGCACCAACCGCGACGATCGCTATTTCACGGATACTTACCAGGCGATGCCGTTGCATGGCTACACGCGGATGTTCGAGAACATGTTGAACCACCCGAACATCAAGGTGATGCTGAATACGGATTACCATGAAATTCAGAAGGATATCCCCTGCCGCGAGATGATCTATAGCGGGCCAGTCGATGAATTCTTTGACATGCGCTATGGGAAGCTGCCATACCGTTCGCTGGAGTTCAAGCACGAGACGCACAACAAGCAGGTGTTTCAGTCAGCGCCAGTCGTAAACTACCCCAACGAGCAGCTATACACCCGCATCACAGAGTTCAAGTACCTGACGGGACAGGAACACACCAAAACTAGCATCGTCTACGAGTTCCCCCGTGCCGAGGGCGACCCTTACTACCCCGTGCCGCGTCCAGAAAACGCCGAAGTTTACAAGAAATACAAGGCGCTAGCTGATGCAACACCAGGGGTGTATTTTGTAGGACGGTTGGCGACCTACAAGTACTACAACATGGATCAATGTGTGGCTCAAGCACTCACTGTTTATAAACAAATTAGCGCCAAACAGCGAGTGGAAGCTGTGGGAGGGCGTTAGTAGGAAGGGATAAAAGATAACAGAGGAAGGTTCGCTCCCTCCTAGCCCCCAAGAACAGACAACCATCCTTATATTCCCCCTTAATAAGGGGGGCTAGGGGGGTCAAGAGGGGAACAAAGCCTCGCTTTCCAAGTTATTTCAGAGACAGGAAAACTCCGAGTACAACTCCCTTAAACAGGAGAAAACAACGCCCCCCTTTTTAAGGGGGGTTGGGGGATCTCCCAGGATGGAACATTACTAACCCAGAAGTATTGCTTCACATCCTACAAGTTCAGTTTCCTCATTCAGTAACATCTGATACCAAGTTGCATTCATACGTAGCAGATTCATTTTCTGGAGCGTCCGGAGCGTCCGGAGCGTCCGGAGCGTCTGTCTCAACTACTATCTTTGAACGCAACTCAGTATGACCTCTATCTAGAGCTTTTTTCTCAGAGGTTTCTATGCCTGAAGCTACTATACTGCCAAAGCCAACATCTTCCGCCGAATTTTACCGCATTATTCGCGAACGAATCGATTACGAAGAAAATTTGCTCAATCAAAGAGTAATTTGGCTTATCTTCTCACAGTCTTTTCTGGTGAGTGCTTATGCCATCATGCTGAACTCACCGCCAGAACCAAAAAGCCCAATGTATGGTGAGTTGCAATCGTCTCTTATTTGGCTTCTTCCCGTCTTGTCGCTGATATTGAGCATTATTGTTTATATGAGCGTTATTAGCGCCCTATACCATATAGCTGAATTGCGTAAGTCATTCGAGACCTATCCCAAAGACGACACGATTGAGCGTTTTCCTGCGATGAACGACACGTCTTTTATACGTCGGCTAGGAGGGTTGCCTCCTATTCTCGTGCCGTTACTCTTCATCGGAGCATGGATCTTCCTTTTGA
Source organism: Cyanobacteriota bacterium (assembly GCA_040756535.1). Taxonomy (GTDB): domain Bacteria; phylum Cyanobacteriota; class Cyanobacteriia; order Cyanobacteriales; family Coleofasciculaceae; genus JBFLZA01. The sequence goes on along the minus strand of JBFLZA010000082.1, from coordinate 2,348 downwards.
TCAAAGAATTTGCTTGAGCGTTGAATCATCACAGGGCGCATCTACAGCCCTAACATGCAACCCCTGTACTAGGACACCAATCTAATCTAATGAAGAGAGAGCCAATCACTATCCCACCCCTAGAGGTGTGGGCTGGAGTCGAATGCACGGTTAACCGTGTGGGCGACCAGTATTTTGACCAGTTGGAGCGAAACGGTCACGCCTCACGCCTAGATGACCTCGACTTATTCGCAGAACTGGGGATACGCGCCATCCGCTACCCAGTGCTGTGGGAACGGACTGCGCCTGATGGTAAGATGAGCGCTAACTGGTCGTGGGCGGATGAGCGATTGGGTCGTTTGCGCGAACTCGGCATCCGTCCAATCGTGGGACTGGTTCACCACGGCAGTGGCCCCCACCATACCAGCCTGATCGATCCCGCCTTTGGTGAGAAACTTGCCGAGTTTGCCCGTGCGGTTGCAGAGCGCTATCCGTGGGTAGACCATTACACACCCGTCAACGAGCCATTGACTACAGCCCGATTTAGCGGATTGTACGGTCACTGGTATCCTCATGGACGGGATGGACTAACTTTCGCCCGTGCCTTGCTTACGGAGTGCCGCGCCACTGTACTCTCGATGCGGGCGATTCGTGAGGTAAACCCTGCCGCACAACTGGTGCAGACCGAGGACTTGGGTAAAACCCACAGCACACCGCTACTCGCGTATCAGGCAGAGTTTGAGAATGAGCGCCGTTGGTTGAGCTTCGATTTGTTGTGCGGTCGTGTGAACCGTGACCATCCGATGTGGGGCTACCTGCGATGGCTCGGCATTAGTGAGGGAGAACTTGAGCTGTTCTTAGACACTTTCTGTCCGCCGGATGTAATCGGGATTAACCATTACGTGACAAGCGAACGCTTCTTGGATGAGCGTACAGAACGCTACCCGACTTGCTCACATGGCGGCAATGGCAAACACAACTATGCAGATGTAGAGGCAGTGCGTGTCTGTGCCGAGGGTACAGCAGGACCACACGCACTAATGAAAGAGGTATGGGAACGTTATGAGCTGCCAGTGGCTGTTACCGAAGTACACATTGGCTGTACCCGTGAAGAGCAACTGCGCTGGTTGAAGGAAGTTTGGGACGGGGCGGTTTGGTTGCGGCATGAGGGCGTTGATGTGCGTGCTGTGACGGCTTGGTCTCTGCTGGGTGCCTACGACTGGAATAGTCTGGTAACTCGCGCTGAGGGTCACTACGAGCCAGGGGTGTTCGATTTGCGTGGCCCACGACCCCGACCCACGGCAATTGCCCGAATGTTAAGCGATTTAGCAAGGGGGCGCGAACCCGATCACCCAGTACTTGACACACCTGGGTGGTGGCACCGACCTGAGCGGCTGTTTTATCCATCGGTGAGTTGTCAGTTGTCAGTGGTTACCCCCTCAACCCCCGTTGCTAAGGGGGGAGTCGGAGGCGGAGGGTCGGACAACGGGCAACGGACACTGGACAATCCCAAATCAGTACGTCCACTAGCAATTATTGGAGCCAGAGGGACACTTGGCAGAGCTTTTGCTCGTCTGTGTGACATTCGAGGCATTCCGTACCAGCTCCTGACACGCCAAGAGATGGACATTACTAACCCCGTGTCTGTTGATAAGGTGTTAGCTGAATTGCATCCGTGGGCAGTTGTGAATGCTGCCGGATATGTTCGAGTGGACGATGCAGAGCGCGACGTAGATGCCTGCTTGCGTGTGAATGCTGAAGGGCCAGCAATCCTCGCTGCTAGCTGCGCGAGGCAGGGCGTACCGCTGCTTACTTTCTCATCAGACCTTGTGTTCGATGGGGCTGGTGCCACCCCTTATGTAGAAAGCAATGCAGTCGCACCGCTTAATGTGTATGGGCGTAGTAAAGTTGAGGCAGAGGTGCGGGTCTTAAAGGCTCATCCGTCAGCTCTTGTGATTCGCACGAGTGCATTCTTTGGGCCGTGGGATGAGTATAATTTCGTTACCATTGCGCTGCGTCATTTAAGCGCTGGGCATACGTTCGTCGCAGCAGAAGATTCGGTGGTTTCGCCTACCTATGTCCCGGATTTGGTGAATACGACGCTCGATTTGTTAATTGACGGTGAGTGCGGCTTGTGGCACTTAGCGAATAAGAGTGCGATCGCTTGGTCTGAGTTGGCACGGCTGGCGGCTTCTATCGCTGGGGTTGATGCATCTCGTATCGAAGCTCGTCCCACGAGAGACCTTGGTCTTGTTGCTCCCCGACCAACTTACAGCGTTCTCGGTAGCGAACGTGGCGTACTACTCCCAAGTCTTGACAATGCCATCTCCCGCTACTTCGATGAGCGGCAACGACTTTAGATTTTAGCG
>JBFLZA010000081.1:0-18242 GCA_040756535.1 Cyanobacteriota bacterium | reverse complement strand
GATTGTTGATGGGGAATTAATTTTTTCCCAGAGAAGATACGGGGTTGAGATTAATGACTTGACAAAGAAAATAACGTCTAGGGTCTACAATCGAATGAATTGAAGCTTAAAATCTGTAGTTGTATGACCGCAAAATCGAACAAAAGTTCATGAAGCAATGTCCTGGTTTTACTACGGGAGCAATTTAAACAGATTCCCTTTTCAAGACGTAAATTCTCATGAAATTGTTTCTAGGTTCCTCTAAAATTATGTCTTTCCTAGAAGTAAGATGGGTGTGAGGTGTATCACAGCCTTGACACTCACTATGTAGTAGCTAACCCTCAGCATAACAAGTGTAAAATTTATTTCGCAAAAAAAAAGAAGACTATTGCGTTTGTATCGCTTTTTTGTTTCCTCTGTTCGTCAAAGAGTAGAGGAACTGTGGCTGTATAGAAGAGAAACCTTAGTCAACACGCCATCAGCTTCCTTGCATTAGGATTAAATTACTAAGAGTGCAAGGTAAACTTTACAAACTTAAGGTTTGATCGGCGTGTCAAGTTCAAAAGCCCAAAAATGGGCGGATAAGATGCCCAAGCCAAGGCATCGCTCTCAATTCAGGAAGCCACTACCTAAATCAGCGCCCCCTCTATGGCGTCTGATTCATTACGGACACCACTACCGTACCCAGATTTGGCAAGCGATCGCCTGTTCGATTCTCAATAAACTTTTTGATCTCGCACCACCCGCCTTAATTGGTGCCGCAGTGGATGTGGTGGTGAAGCGACAAGACTCTTTAATTGCTCAGTTAGGGATACAAGATATCTTCGGGCAACTATTGATATTGGCATTCCTCAGCTTCATCATTTGGGGATTGGAATCTGTATTTGAATATGCCTATGCTCGACTGTGGCGCAATCTAGCACAAGCGATTCAGCATGATTTGCGTTTAGATGGCTACAATCATTTGCAATCCCTAGAACTGGAATATTTTGAGGATAGGAGTACTGGCAGGTTAATGTCAATCTTAAGTGATGACATTAATCAGTTGGAGCGATTTTTAGATGTTGGTGCCAATGACATTATTCAAGTGACGACAACAGCAATTGTAATTGGTGCTGTCTTCTATATTCTGGCTCCTGAAGTGGCTTGGATGACGATTTTGCCAATCCCGTTTATCCTTTGGGGTTCCATTGCTTTTCAGCGTCTTCTTGCTCCTCGCTATGCCGATGTGCGAGAAAACGTCAGTCTGATCAACTCTCAGTTGGCGAATAATCTCACCGGGATTACCACGATTAAAAGCTTTACAGCAGAAGAGTACGAACTAAGACGAATTGAAGCCCTAAGTGAAGCTTACAGTGTGAGCAACAAGCGAGCGATCGCACTTTCGGCAGCATTTGTCCCCTTGATTCGCATGATTATCTTGCTAGGCTTTACAGGCATTCTGCTGTTTGGTGGTATGAATGTGGTAGAAGGAAAGCTGGCAGTGGGGACTTACAGCGTATTAGTATTTCTAACCCAACGCTTGCTTTGGCCTTTAACGCAACTAGGCGCAACACTTGATCAGTATCAACGAGCAATGGCATCCACAACACGGGTAATGAATTTGCTCGATACTCCCTTAGAAATGCATCCCGGAGATATTCCGTTGCCGGTTAACAAGGTGCAAGGCCATGTGGAATTTAAAGATGTGAGCTTTGCTTACAATGGACGCTCCTCTATTATTCAAAATCTTTCTCTCAACATTCCTGCTGGTAAAACGATCGCAATTGTCGGTTCCACAGGTTCTGGTAAGAGTACACTGATAAAACTATTGCTGCGGCTATACGAGGTACACTCCGGAACAATTACCCTTGATGGCATCGAAATCCACAAATTACAGTTGCAGGATTTGCGTCGTGCTATTGGTTTAGTGAGTCAAGATGTGTTTTTGTTTCACGGCACGGTAAGAGAGAATATCGCCTACGGTATATTCGATGAAAAGCTAACCGAGGTGATAGCAGCAGCCGAAATTGCAGAAGCTCACGACTTTATCAGCAGATTACCCCAAGGGTATGACACCATTGTCGGGGAACGAGGACAAAAGTTGTCGGGAGGACAACAACAACGAATTGCGATCGCTCGTGCTATCTTGAAAAACCCCCCAATTCTCATCCTCGATGAAGCGACTTCTGCTGTAGATAATGAAACTGAGGCAGCAATTCAGCGATCGCTAGAGAAGATTACCAAAAATAGGACAACAATTGCGATCGCGCACCGACTTTCCACCATCCGCAATGCAGATTGCATCTATGTGATGGAACAAGGGCAATTAATCGAGCAAGGAACACACGAACAACTGCTGGAAAAACAGGGGATTTATTCTAGCCTCTGGCGGGTACAGTCGGGTTTAAAGTGAAGTACATTACCGAGTATAATTTCCGACTGTCCGCCCGTGTATGCGTCTGCCGTATCAAACAGATTAATCCCAGCATCTAAAGCGCGACCGACCATTTGGTCAGCTAACGTTTGGTCAATGTCATTAGTGACGCCGGGAACCAGTTGACCTTCTCCAAAAGTCATTGCACCGAAGGCAAGGCGCGAGACGACTAGTCCGGTATGCCCAAGAGTTGTATACTGCATGTCGAAATGTCCTCAACTTGTTTAGCGCCATCGGGGTGGTGCGTTACGGCGCACCAAGATTGGAGTCAGTAGCGACCCCCCGTAGCCAGTTCGCCTAACACACCCTACATCAGGGTTTTGTCCTTAAGTCAGTGCCATTCGTCTGAAAACTATCTCCCCAAGCTTGAGTAAACACCATCGGGTCGTAGTACTCTCGAAACAGCAAGATTTTGCCGTTACGGAATTGGAATAGACCGGCATAGATATTGTTGTAAGGCTTACCAGTCGCCAGAATTTCAATCTCCCCCCGGTATTCTGCCAAAATGGTGTTTGGATCGAGCATCGGGTAAGTGACGAGATCGGGAAAAACCATTCTGCCTACGCTTGTGGGGAGTGCGCTGTAGTGCCGTGCGATCGCAGCTTTGCCCTCAACTCGCTTGGGAAATCCAGGTGGTGAAAAGGGCATATCCTGTACGCCGTCTTCATCCCACAACTCCAGCCAAGCATCCATGCGCTTGTTGGAAAGAAGGTCGAGAAAATCACGCACAGCTTGCTCGTTGTTTTGTCGGATTTCATCACCTTCAGTCATTGCAGATGCAACTGATGAGTGAATCGCACCCGTTGCTGTTGCTGTAACTAGTCCTGCCACTCCCACACCAGTACTTTGAATAATCCGACGCCGAGTCAACTTTGTTTGACAATTTTGGCGCATTTGAGTTTTCCTCGTTTTCCTCAACAGTCGTTCTTGTGCGTTAAGCTAACGTGCATTAAATTTGCCTGGTGGCAGTCGCGAAAAGTTTTGCTAACACACAGTTAAAGAATTTTGAATTGCTTACTTAGTGAGGTAGCCGCCTGTTGCGTCCACGTCCATACCAGTGATACAGGTGGCATCATCTGAACTCAGCCACATTACACTTCTGGCAATCTCCTCAGGTTGGACAATCCGCTTGATGGGATACTCTTGGGCAGTGGTTTTCAAATCAGTATTCCAGGCAGCAAGAGCACGTCGCAGCATCGGGGTATCCACTGCACCGGGAGAAACAGAGTTGATGCGGATATTCTTGTCTGCATATTCCAAAGCCGCCACTTTGGTCAGTGATATAACGGCGTGTTTGCTAGCGCTGTAGGGAGCAATTGTGGCAAAACCGACATGACCTGAAACAGAGGCATTGTTGACAATAACACCACCGCCTTGTTGCATCATCTGAGGCAGTTCATGTTTCATGGAAAGGAAAACGCCTGTCGCGTTGGTCATCATTGCATCCATCCACTCCTCTAAAGAGCGATCGCTAATGGTTTTGGGAGAAGTCTCAATACCAGCATTGTTGAAGGCAATGTCAATCCGTCCGTATTGCTGAACGCAACCGTCCACAAAGGCTTTCACATCGCCCTCAGCGCGCACGTCGGCTTTTTGATACGTTGCAACACCGCCTTGCTCTCGAATGGACTGAGCGACCTTTTTTCCCAGTTCCTCCCGACGACCACAAAAATGAACCTTCGCTCCTTCTTGGGCAAAAGCGCGTGCTGTTGCTTCGCCAATGCCTGAAGTCGCGCCTGTAATCAAGACAACTTTGCCTGCAAATCTGCCATCACGATTAACTTTTTCCTGAGAGGTAGGGGCGTTTTGGGTGTTAGCCTGCACCCGTCCAGTTGCGATCGTTGAGGCAAGCCCAGCAACTCCAACAGCTCCTACAGTCAATATCCTACGACGTGTTGTTTCTGACATGAGTCTTTGTCCTTCGCTTTGACGAATCGAAAGAAAATCTAAAACAGATATAGAAGCCTTACTCAGGTATGTCTAGGACGTTATTGCGCTTGCTCAAATAATTTCCCGGTGTAACCCCAACCAAACGCTTAAAATGCCCACCTAAATGGCTTTGGTCGCAGAACCCCGTATCGGATGCTACCTGTGCGATCGCCATACCCCGTGCAAGTAACCTTTTGGCATGGGCAATGCGTACTTGGGTTTGATAAGCGTGAGGAGATACCCCGATTTCCTGGCGAAATGACCGACACAGATGGAAGCGGCTTAACTGGGCAACGTTCGCTAGTTCTTCCAGAGATACATTGAGGGTATAGTGAGCATGAAGAAAATCGCGGACGCGCATGACGGCTGGACGCACCGATCTAAGCGGAGATAGCGACGGGCGATTTTGGGCGTAGTTTGCGATTAAATGGGTGAACAGGTGCAAAAGAAAGGAGTCTTGTTCGAGATTGGAGGATTCGTTTTCTACAGCAATGTGAAACTGCAAAAACAACTGGGCGAGTTTGCGATCGCACAGAAACGGTGTAGGAAAAAAGGGTAGCGTCGCCGTTTTTGTAGTAATTTCTGAAGCAGCCGTTTGCAGCCAACCCGGATCGGCGTGCATCATCCAAAATGTGGCAGGATTTGGTAGGTAAGTCCTTTGGCTAGGTGCATGAACTTCACCGGAATGGATAATGCTCAGACTTCCAATAGGTGTCTGATGACGCGCACCTCGGTAGTAATATTCACCCTGACAGTCAAAGCTAAGACCAAACTGATATTCATTGTGAGAATGTTTGGGAAGCGGTTCTACAGCGCCTGAAGTGTAGAAGTACCGTTCCAAAAGTATGCCTTCAGACTCCCACGCCTTAACGCTAACCTTCGCTGGTGCGTTGCTCATCATCTCTATTGCTAACCCAATGCTGAAATCAGTCTAAAATAAAAGGCTGTCGGCAAAGACGGAATGCATCCCAATGATAATGTTTGGTCGCCCCCAGCCAGAAAAGGCAGAAGATAAGTGGAAACACCAGCTCGATCGCTTCGCTAGAGAGAATCAGCAACAGTTGGCTGCACTCTCCTGGGGGCTACATCTGGAACGGGGAAAAACTGATGAGACTCTGGGGATTGACTTGCAACCCAAGCCCCATTTTGTCTATTGTCCAAAAAAGGCGATCGAGGAACTCAATCACAGGGTGGAAAACCATATTCAGGAAATCTTGGGTATTGTGGATGCTTATAACCCAGAGAAGGAAGTTCTGATTATCGGCATTGGCAATGACCAAATCAAGCTCATTCAGTTTGAACCCGAACCTCCACCTCCTACCTGCTTTGAGCAAGTGGGTAAGGATGTCGATACATTATTAGCTCAGCTAGAGCAGTCTTTAGAAGAGCAGCTAAATTAGGAGGATTTTCGGGCGGGATGATTTGGGGAATTATCTAGAGTTAAAGTCAATCCAATTGCGACCCACTCTCTCAGCTGCATTAGCTGAATCATAAGGGAGTTGCATCCCGAAGACTTTCCCAGATTGGTTCGTTACTCGAAACTGCCAACCTGTGGAATTGGTATGGAAAACCAACAGTAAGTAGTCTTTGAAGGTGGTGAGCAGGTGGATACGGACAGGGGGCATGAACAAGCTGGCACTCATCTTAAGATTGTTTTAAAAGAACCGCCGAGAATTCCCATCCCCTTCAGGGGATTTGGGATGATAGGCGGGTAAAAATAGGGGACTCGATGTCCTCTATTTTTACATATCACTTCCCCTGGCATTCGGTAATATACCTTTTGATGACTTCAGCAGATACATGACCTGCTGTTCCGACGTAATAGGCAGAAGTCCATAAGCTGTCCTTGCCACAGGCTTTTTTAAGATGAGGGAATCTCTCTCTCAGGAAACGAGAAGAGTAGCCTTTGAGAATATTGGCAATACTGGCAGGGCTAAAACGGGGAGGAGCAGAAACGAAGACATGAACATGATCAATATCTGTTTCTATAGCTAACAAAGTTAGCTCATTGCGCTCGCAAGCCTCTTCAATTAGCTGCTTGCAAGCAACTGCCACTTCCCCAGCTAGTATCTTTCTTCTGTATTTAGGAATCCATACCAAATGGTAAGCGATGGAATAGTGAGTCCATCGCGTTTTTCCTGTTTGTGAATCGGTGTCCGTATTTAAGGTTTCCATGCTAAAATCCTCTCATGCAAACCACCAAAATTTACAGACTACCATTCCTTCCAATTACGATATTCCAGCAACTGCAAGCTAGCTCCCAGGAGTCGGCTAAAGTCTGGAATATCTGCAAGGATTTGCACAAGCAGTGCAGAGTCTCACATTCCGCGTGGTTAACATTAACAGACTTACAAAAACACACCCAAGGGAAATTTGAGTTACATTCTCAATCTATCCAGTTGGTGTGTCGTGCTTTTGCGGGAAACATAGACAGCACAAAAGAGAATCGCAAACATGGGTTAAAAGATATCAAATATCCGTGGAGGGATAAGAGGTTTTATCCTACCTATTGGCACGGTCAAGCAGTTAAACACCAAAAAGGTAAAACTGTACTACCAATGGGGAAGGGTAGAAAACCCATCTCTCTCCCCGTCGAAATCGACCCCAACTGCACGATTGTCAAACTGGTGTGGAACAGAGGATTTGAGCTTCATGTTTCACGAGACGTGGAAGTTTCTCCTCGCGTCAAAACCAACATAACAGCAGCGCTAGATTTGGGTGAAATTCATCTTGCCGCCGTAGCAACCAGCTCAGGAGCAGGACTCATTGCCACCGGTCGTGGCATCCGCTCACTCAAGCAGCAACGGCACAAACAATTGCGTCAAATAAGCAAGAAACAGTCTCGTTGTCAGAAGTATTCAAAGCGTTGGAAGAAGCTGCAACGAAGCAAAAACAAACTCCTACTCAGGATTGAGAGGAGAATCAAAGACTTGCGTCACAAAGCCACTACTCAAGTTGTGAGCTTTCTCAAAGCTCAGGGTGTTTCTCAACTCTATGTTGGGAATCCAGATGGCGTTAGACGGAAGAACTGTGGACGTAAACACAACCAGCGAATGTCGGGTTGGGAGTACGGAACCGATATCAACTACTTGACCTATAAATGCCAGATTGCTGGCATCAAGGTCAGTGATGGTAATGAGAGAGGTTCGAGTAGCACTTGCCCCGAATGTGGACATCGACATAAACCCAGAAACCGTAACTGGAAATGCTCCAAGTGTAAGTTTGTGGGCCATAGAGATATGGTTGGTGCACTCAACATTCACCATATTGGATTTGGCAAAAAAATAGTGATGCCTAGCAGCATCACGTATCTACGACCTGGAATAACCAGGAGTAGTAGTAGCGGCGACACCCGCCAACGTTGTCTAACTTTAGTCCAGGGGTCAGCCACCTGTACAACAGGTTCTTCTACGGAAGATTGGTCAACCCTGAGTCTTGGTTGGAAGCCCACCCCCTAAAAGAGGGGGTTGGGAGTGTCACTATTTTACATTTTTTAAAAATTCATGCCTTCATTAGGGTAGAGATTGCATTGAGTATGGTGATGAGCGATCGGCAGCCCTTTACCTTCTTTGCTCCTAAGGTTTTATGAGCGCATCAACAATAACATCGACATCTGCCTGGAGTCCTTTACGTCAGCCTGTATTTCGTGCCCTTTGGATTGCCTCTGCGGTTTCAAACATTGGCACTTGGATGCATGATGTGGGTGCAGCATGGTTAATGACTTCCCTTTCACCTTCACCCTTTTTGGTTGCACTCATGCAGGCAGCATCAAGTCTGCCCTTTTTTTTGCTGGCATTACCCGCAGGTGCGATCGCAGATGTGGTGGATCGCCGCAAGATGCTGTTGTTTACTCAAGCTTGGATGCTTGCCGCAGCAGCATTGCTCGGAGTGATGACGGTTGCAGATATCACAACGCCTTGGACACTTTTAGCACTGACATTTGCCTTGAGTATCGGCAGTGCGATGAATATGCCTGTCTGGCAAGCGGTTATCCCGGAATTGGTGGTTAAAGAGGAACTTCCCTCTGCTGTAACTTTAAATGGGATTGTTATCAACCTGTCGCGATCGATTGGCCCTGCGGTGGCGGGTATCATCATTGCTGCTGCTGGAACTGGCGTTGTCTTTCTGCTTAATGCCGCTTCATTTATCGGGGTAATGTTGGTACTCAATCGCTGGCAGAGAACACATCAGAACAGTGCTTTACCTGCCGAGCGATTTGTGGGTGCCATTCAGGCGGGTATTCGCTATGCACGGTTTGCACCGCTTCTGCAAACGGTACTCATCCGAACAGTCGCTTACATTCTCTTTGGCAGCGCCTTGTTTGCGTTATTGCCACTTTTAGGGCGGAAAGAGTTAGGACTGGATGCACTGGGATACGGCATTATTCTTGGTTGTTGGGGAATTGGTGGGTTATCCGGAGCGTTCATTTTACCCAAGGTACGGCAAAAAGCCTCAATAGACCGTTTGGTGGCAGGGGCATCGGTGTTGATGGGAGTGATGATGCTGTTGTTAGCATCCACCCGCAACATCTATCTGGTGTGTGGGTTGATGTTCGTGGTGGGAATTGCATCCCTAACGGTGATGGTAAGTCTGAGTGTATCTGCTCAAACTGCTGTTCCCACATGGGTGCGTGCTAGAGCGTTAGCCATCCATATGTTGGTATTTCAGGGATGTATGGCGGTTGGGAGTTTGTTTTGGGGTGCGATCGCACAACGGACGGGAATCTCCACTGCTCTCACCGCCGCAGCTATAGGATTGATAGTTTGTGTAGTACTAACTCCTCGCTATCGCTTGCGGTGTGTGGAGAAATTGGACTTATCTGCCTCCCTGCACTGGCATCAACCGGCGCGTAGTATTGAACCTTGTCCCAATGATGGGCCGGTGTTAGTGACGCTAGAGTATCGCATTGACCCTAACAATGCAGAGGAATTCAACAAGGTAATGCAAGCTCTCAGTGTCACTCGCCGTCGAGATGGGGCGATACAGTGGGGATTGTTCCAAGATTTATCTGACCCTGGTCGGTTTGTAGAGACTATTGTTGTTGAGTCTTGGGCGGAACACAAGCGGCAGTATGAGCGGGTGACGAATGCAGATCGAGCGATCGAGGAGCGTGCGCGTGCGTTTCACATTGGCGATGAACCTCCCAAGGTTTCACAGATGATTTACTCGAATTACACAGATGGAAGAGGTTTGCGGCAACCCTTGGGGAGTTGACATTTGTAGTGTTGCCTAATTCATTCTGAACCGCTACAGATTCGGATCAATCAACAATCCATCGCTGTTCAACTAAGCAGGTAAGTCGCCCTACCTACTTAGGTCAACTACCCCACACTCCGCTAACGCTGCGTATGGGGCTTGAAAGAGACAAGGCTTTCATTAAAAGTTGACTAGCACAACGAGCCTCTATCTGGTATGCACTCTCAGGCACTTCCCTAACCTGAGTTATCTGCAAAACAGCTTGTCACTGTTTCGTCTAAAAGGCGGAATCATCCTGATAGAGGTGTGCGAAGGGACTTAAAACTTGACTCAAGGATTATCTCCAATGCGAGTACCAGTTTTATCGCCAGAAGGACAGCCACTTATGCCGACTAAACCAAATCGAGCAAGGCGGTGGTTAAAAGCAGGAAAAGCCAAGGTTGTTTACAACGATTTAGGCATTTTCAGCGTTCAATTGATATCTGAACCATCTGATACTAAAACTCAACCAATTAGTGTTGGCATTGACCCTGGTAAAAACTACACCGGAATCGGTGTTCAATCTGCCAAAGTTACATTGTGGATGGCTCATTTGCAGTTGCCATTCGATACCGTCAAAGGGCGGATGGAACAGCGACGGATGATGCGTCGAGGTCGTAGGGGTAGGCGAATTAATCGCAAAGTTCCTTATAGCCAAAGAGCGCACAGACAAAAGCGCTTCAACAATCGATGTCAGAAAAAAGTTCCACCATCCATCCGAGCTAATAGACAGCTAGAACTGCGAGTTATCAAGGAACTGACCAAAATCTATCCTCTAACTACTGCCGTTTGGGAAGTGGTTGTTGCTCGTGGTGATAAGGGATTCTCCCCAGTTATGGTTGCTCAATATTGGGCAATCAACCAGCTAGAAAAACTACTCCCAGTTGTCAAACAAGAAGGTTGGCAAACCTCCAATCTTAGGCAACACCTAGGACTGGAAAAGCAGAAAACCAAGAAGGGTGACACCATACCAGCAACTCATGCAGTAGATGGGATAAGCCTAGCTTCCAGTCAGTTTGTACAGTATCGGCAACTCAAAGGCAAGCAAGGCTGGTGGGAAGGTTCTGTCACTATCACTCCAGCACCATTTACTGTGATTCGTCGCCCGCCAATCTGCCGAAGACAACTTCATCTGATGGTTCCAGCAAAGGGTGGACTTAGGCGGAAATATGGCGGAACAACTACCCGTCACGGATTCCGCAAGGGTGATTATGTCAAAGCAGAAATGGCAGGACGTGTTGTTTACGGATGGGTGTCTGGAAATACCGAGCGTCAAGTTTCGGTCAGCGATGTCAACTGGAAACGTTTAGGGCAGTTCACGGCATCGAAAACTTGTTTGGTCAAGCGAAGCACTGGGTTATTGGTGTCACCACACAAGGGATTGTCAAATATTCCCCCGTTGAGGGGTCAGATTTGACCGCTTACCTCCCCAGGTGCAGCGAAGCGGAACCTGGGGTCTCACGCGAAAAAAGATGAACAATCAAGTATCAAGTCTGACAATTTGGCGGATGCATCAGATAAACAGTGTCGGCGATACCTTGAAGTAATCGCCAAGCGCTTTGGCTTGTGCCTTACTAATTGATCGCTTGCCATTCACAACTTCGGACACCACACCACTCGAGCCGATAATGCCTACCAAGTCAGCTTGACGGGTGCCACTGGACTCCATGATGTGTTGGAGGATTTCATGAGGTGCAGCTTGATCCATTGAATAATTCTCTGCCTCATACGCTTCAATCAGCGTCACGAGTAACTTGTGCAGAGCTCGTTCCTCTGGAGTTCGGTTTTTGGCAAACGTTAGCCGTTCTGCCACTGCCAGGGCGCGATCGTACTCCTCTTCTGTTTCAATCACTTTGGGAGCAACTTCAGCGAGTAGATTGCGATAAGCTGCTTGGTCAAAAGTAAGGGTCATTTTTCCAGTTGCCCTTGTCGTAGTCGGCATGAGTTAAGAAGTATTTGTAGTAAACCGTTTGGTCTTCGTAGTCGATACCGACAATTAGGCGATAGTCGTTGCCTTTAATCTTGAAGACGGTGAAGTTTCCAACTGCTTTAGCATCTCGGTAAATCTGACGAACGTCCTCCAATCTCTGCCATTCTGCCTTCTTGACGATTGCGTACCAGGCATCGATTTGCTTTTTGACATCGGGGTACTGGGCAGCATCAGCGCGGAGGTTGCCAATCTTCATTAGGTGCATCTGTCTTTACTTTCTCTTGTCATAGGCGATAAATATATAGATTATTCTTATATGCTCTCATTTTGAGAGGAATTTGTCAAGATGTGAAAAAATCCTCTATGGAAACTGCTATGCCTCCTAGCCAAGTCGAGCGGCAAACTCTATATGAAGTAGATTACCTGCGATGGATAGAAACGACTGTAGAAAAATTGCGGAGTCAGGACTATGCCGATGTGGACTGGGAGAACCTGATTGAGGAAATCGAGGACTTGGGGAGGAGTGAACGGAGAAGTTTAGAGAGCAACTTAATTGTAGTTCTCCTTCACTTGCTGAAATGGCAATACCAACGCGATCGCAGAAGTCCCGATCTGTACAATGAGCTGAAACGCTACTACAAGTTAGACCCAGTTGAATGGATGCAACAGACTGGTCAGGGACACCGTGGTATGACGTAAGGTGACTTGACTCAAAGTAACCGGAAGTGCTGCAAGTTATGAGGCGGGGTTGGTGAGAGGAGGGGCGCGATCGCAAAAACCATCTCTTGAAGAAAATACCTTGCCACTGCCAGATGCGATCGGTCAGTATCGATACAGGACTTCCTTTAGTTGTCCTAGTGTTTGCTTGAGAGTCTTCGCCATAGCAGTGCAACATTCAAGCTACCGTGGGTAAAGAGATGTTAGATGACGGCGATAGGGGACAGAGATTGTGAGGACACCGAGCTTGTTTGAAGAGGATCGCTTGACGCTTCCTAAGAGCATTGAGCTATCAGAGTCGTCTCTGTCGCATTATGGCGCATTGTACAAGCACTGGGCAGTTGCATTCAGTGGTGGGAAAGACTCGTCAGCAACTGTAACGCTGGTAGCTCACTTGATTGAGACAGGGCGCATTCCCAAGCCGGAAAGTCTGACAGTTCTCTACGCTGATACGCGGCAGGAGTTGCCGCCCCTTCATGCTGCTGCTATGGGCATCATGGAGGAACTCCGTCAGCGGGGGATTGATACCCGTGTAGTTCTGCCTGAACTGAATCATCGCTACTTTGTATATATGTTAGGGCGAGGTGTACCACCGCCTAGTAATACCTTCCGTTGGTGTACCCCCAAGCTGAAGGTGATGAGCATGGAGCGCGAACTGGAAAAGATACGCCAGCAGCATGGTGAGAAGCTGCTCATGCTAACTGGGGTGAGAATTGGGGAGAGTGCAGCTCGTGATCAACGGATTGCGATTAGCTGTACCAAAGATGGGGGTGAGTGTGGACAGGGGTGGTTTCAGCAAAGCTCGTCTCATGCGGTAGCAGATACCCTAGCTCCAATCCTGCACTGGCGGATTTGTAATGTCTGGGACTGGTTGATGTTTGAAGCTCCAGCTTTGGGCTTTTCGACGGAGGAGATTGCGGCTGTTTATGGCATGACTTCTGAAGGTTCTGAATCTGAGGAACCGCTGAGCTTGAGAACTGGCTGCATTGGTTGTCCTTTGGTACAAGAAGATCGAGCGCTGGAAGCTGTGATTGGTGATTCACAGTGGGCATACCTCGCACCACTCCGCAGGTTACGTCCGCTGTATCGGGAAATTAAAAAGCCGCAATACCGCCACCGGAAACATGGAGAAGTCAAAAAAGATGGCTCTCTTGCTGCTAAGCAAAATCGATTGGGTCCCCTCACGCTGGAGGCTCGGCGCTGGATGCTGGAGCAGGTATTAGCGATTCAGGAGGAAGTGAATCAGGCGGCGACGTTGGAGAATCGCCCTACTATTAGTTTGATTAATGATGAAGAACTGGCACGGATTGAAGAATTGATTGCTGCTAATACTTATCCTGAAAAGTGGGATGGGACTGAACCCAGAGGGGATGAGTGGTTGCCTGAAATCTTGTCAGATGGAAGTATTCAGCCCCTGTTGTTTGATAAATTTTGATTTGCTAGATAGTGGAAAAGTTTATGGATAAACGAACAGTTGCTCAAGCCGTCATTGAGGTGTTGCAAGCAGCTAAGCAGCCAATGACTATCTCTGATATTACGCAGGCTATTCTCGATAAGAAGTTGTATACCTTTAATGCGAAGGAGCCAACAGCAATTGTTCGTGGAGCAATTGAACGGCGGTGTAAGGGGTTGAATCGAAAAAATTCAATTGAGCCTAAATATTTTAAGAAACTTTCAGATGGAACCTATGCTCTAAGTGAGCATTCGTAAATCATGGGGTGACTGTTAGAGGCAAGATAGTAATGAACTCAGCAAAGCGTTCAAAGTCTTTAGTGTTATGAGTCAACAGTCGATTGACACCTGCCGTCAGCATGGTGGCAACGATGTTAGCGTCATGCACTTGTCTACCACCAGTGGGAATTTGTTGTAGTAGTTCTAGAAGCTTTGTAGTCACTTGGGGGCCATCTTCTGCCATCAGAAATTGTTGCTCGAAGAACTGAACCCTCGCAACTACGATTTCAACAGGTTGAGCGGTGACAAAAGTTTGAGGACGGGTCAGCGTAGCAATGAACTCTCGTAGCACTTGGCGACTAATCCACAAGTCTATATTGGCTTCGTAGAGCTGCTGGATTGCTTCTACTGCGGTCTGATGAAGAGGAGCTGTGGCTACGTTGGCGTAGATCAGAACATTGGTGTCAAGGAAAACTGAATCATCGCCCGAACTCACCATACATATCCTCTCGTCTAAGGGAAAGCTCTACAGGCCAAGGCCCATAATCGTCTACGGGAAATTTGAAGGGTTGGCGCTTCTTTCTGGCTGGTTTCGCTTCCAACACTAAAACGATTTCGTATTCACCAGCCTGGATGTCTGGAGGAACTTGGATAGTTAGTTGATGCTCAGGACTAATTATCGCTGTTGTTTGGATAGTTTTCATTGTTGGGACTGAGCCGAGGAGGTGAATTAATCAGGTGGTTACTATGATAGGACATAGATTTAAGGCGATCGCTAGTGAGACAATAAGTACAGGCGGTTCCATTACCAGAAATAACCACGTTTGATTTGGGTGTGACGTTGCTCAATGTCGTACTCTAAAAGGTATTCTTGAGCGATCGCACCATTGTCCCTCAACCGTTTGACTTCCTCTTCTCGAATCTCGGTATCGGTGGAAAGCAGGATAACTTGATGGCTGGCTTGGGGGAAGTAGCGATCGACCAAATTGTTGCGGTGGGAGGAGTCGAGGCGTCCGAGGGGTGTATCAATTGCTACGGGCAGTTGTCGTCCGGAGGCACGGGCGAGTCCCCACAGTAGGGAGATTGCCAGGAGTTGCTTCTCTCCCGCTGAGAGGCGATGTTTGGGCAGGGGTTGTCCTTCGTGATCAAATAGGGACAGACACAAAGTTTCAGTATCAATTTGGATGCGATGCACGAGATTGGGTTTGTGGAGTAGGTAAAGGAAGCACTCGGTGACTAGGGTTTCGAGTTGGTTTAGTTTGCGGAGTTTGAGGCGTTTTTTGAATTCTTTTAGGGTTTCTTGAGCCTTAGCGGCGGCTTTCAGCGTGTGTTCGGTGGTTTGTTGCTCGATCGCTAGTTTGCTGTAGTCCATCAGTTCTTGTTTAGCACGAGCGATCGCTTTTTTGATTTGCTCCAACTCTCGCTGCGCCTGCTCGTAGTCGGCTGAATGCTTTACGACTTCTGTTTGTGCTTGCTGAAACTGCTGTTTGAGCTTGGCGTAAGCTTCGGGTGATGCGGCTGTGGTGAGATAGCGTTCGGTGGCATCAATTTCAGTTTGGCAATTTTGCAACTGTCCGATTCGTTCTTGAGCTTGCTGAATCGGGCGAGATAACCCATGTGCTAATAAAGTAGCAAGTTGTTGGACGCAATCGGTATCCACACCTAACCAAGTTTCCATCTCAGATTGGGTGAGGGCTTGTTGCTCATGTTCTAGAAAAGCTTGAATTTGTTTGAGTTGGGTGGATTTGAGCTTGAGAGAGGGGAGGTATTCTAAAAGGCGGCGATCGCGAGTTAGTATCAGATCGCGAGCGGCTAGCTGTTGTTGGTGCTGAATTTCCTGTTGAGCTTGCTGTTGAGCTTGATCGAGCAAGGGTTGAATTATTGCAACGGGTAGGATTTCGGCAGCTAAATCGCGCAAAACT
Organism: Cyanobacteriota bacterium; assembly: GCA_040756535.1. Lineage (GTDB taxonomy): Bacteria > Cyanobacteriota > Cyanobacteriia > Cyanobacteriales > Coleofasciculaceae > JBFLZA01. The sequence goes on along the minus strand of JBFLZA010000081.1, from coordinate 2,443 downwards.
TGACGATGGTTTGTAGCTTCTTCTTGTAACCGTTGCAGTTGAGTTTCGTGTTGAGTTTTTTCGGCGGCGATTTTGCCCCCTTTGGTGAGAAAGGTTTCCTCTGCTTGGTTTAGCTTTTCTTGGGCGGCTTCGAGGCGAGGTTGTATCGCAGCTAATTTTTGCTTGGCACTTCGCTTTTCTTCGTTGAGGGATTCCAGGCGATGTTCGATTTCCTCCAGTTTTTGCAAGTCCTGACGGTTGGCGCTTGCCTTGCGTTTGCGGGAAATGAGAACATCTAAATCGGTAGAAAGGCGATCGGGTAATTCCAAACCAAGGAGCGACGAAATAGCACTCATTACGAGGGGAGGGAGTTCGTCTTGCTCTGCTAGTTCTTTGACTTGTTCTCCGTCAAATAGGAACAAATTGGAGATGCCGAGGGGTAGTAAGTCTTCAATTCGTTCATCCCAGGCTTTGGTGAGGGCGGCATCGGGTGAACCATCTGTTGAGACTTTTAGGGTGTCGCGTCCGTTTTTCGGTTGCCTTGTCCAAGTACGATGGATGCGAAATTCTGTAGGATGGGGGGCGTTATTGAGGGTTTGCTGGAAGGCAAGTTCGATGCTGGTGGGTTCGTCGTCGATTTGACGGTTGACGCACTGACTTAGGAACTCGCTGTAAGATAAGTTGCCACGGGTGGAGCATTGGGCACGTTTTCCGTAAAGTGCTAGACGGATGGCATCGATGAGGGTAGTTTTGCCATCGCCGTTCATGCCACCAAACAGGATGATGGGCTGTTCGTTGTTGGGGGAGGTGAGGTTGATGGTGTGCTGACCTCGATAGGGGCCGAAATTCTGCAATACTAATTCCGTGAGGATAAGGTGAGGAATTCCTTTTGGTCTATAGTCTTTTTCCGTTTGGAGCTGAGGAGCGGCAGTATTTTCCAGGTTGTAGGTTGCTTGGGATTCCGAAGCAATAAGTGATGAGGAGCGAGTTTTGCTGAATTTCGCCTCTGCCCAAGAGCTAGGTTGAGCCGCATTTTTGGGGTTGGATTGTGGAGCTTTACCTGTTGTCAGCTCTTTGACGGTGTTAACGTCACCTTGGGTTGCAGCCTGTTTGAGGTTTCGAGTGCGATGAGCATTGTCTAGGGCTTCGTCTTTAGAGCCGAAATTAATTTTGCAGCATTGTTCTAGTTCTTGGTAGAGTCCAACACGGCGAGACATGGTTTGGAACTGACGCTCGATGTCGAGGAGTCGGTTCATGAGTTCGAGATGAATGCCATCCTCACATAGTTCTGTCAGAATCGTCCATTCATCAGCACCAAGGTAGGCATTGCCTGCATTGCAGCGCGGATCGGGGAAAATACGAGCAGTAACTTCTTGGTAGATGCGGGGTAAAGAATCATCAAATTCGTGTTTTTCTTCTAGCCAGATACGCCGAATTTCACTCAGTTCTTCTAGAGAGATTAATTCAATATCTTGCATTTCTGGCGGAGCTTTTTGCCGGACTTTCTGCTGAGTTTTTAGAAGTTTCCTTAACAGCTCCTCTCGATATTCTTTAATATAAGGCCCAGGAACATTCGTTACTTCTTTCTCTTGTGAGCCTTCTACGTTGCGCTCAAACAGTTGAACATTACCAGTAATACGACGAAAATCTCGATTTTGCCGCTCCTGCTCTAGCTTTTCATCACTATGAAAGTCTAATTCATCCCGAAAATCTAAGAGGGGTTCCATCCATTCTTTAGATTCATCGTTGAGAACCATTGCCTCCATTGATTTGTCACGATCAACCAATGTACAAACCCAACAACCGAATCTAGAACTGCCGCAACTGGGGGTTGAAGTATCAATGACTAAAGGACATTCGTTATCGGCAGAAGCCCCCCGATAAATCTGAAACAGTTCTTTGTTGCTGTGTCCCCAAGGATTTCCCCATTGCATTAAATACAGCCAAACCTGATCGTTACTCCAGTCCTCAATGGGTGTGTAGATGAGAGAATTAGGCAAACTGCCATTAGGACTGAGGCGATCGCGTATTCGTCCCTGTGCGTGTTTTGCCATTGTAGAAGCTCGCTTTTGGCTTTCGGCTTTGCGAGTGCCAAGAATTAAGATTGTTTCACCATTTTCACGAACAATGTCTCGGACAAAGCGGTTAGCAGGATTAATTTTTAGACGTGCCGTACACCATCTAAATTTATGACGAGGAGCCGGATACCCTTTACCCAGCAAGTTAACCCAAAAAGTATCTTCTAGCTCAGGTTTCAGCGGATGGGGTTGAAAGGGTAAATTCTTAGCTTGAGCCGATGTTGCCATACGTTTCAAAGACTGGCGTACCCAAGCAGAAATAATGGGGTTTTCAACCAATGTATCTGTTGAAATGATGTGAATTGGTTTCGTTCTCTTCTTTTTGGGTAATGCAGAGATGGCGTTCCAAACCAATTGAAGTGTAGCAGTACTATCCTTACCCCCGG
>JBFLZA010000080.1:0-18245 GCA_040756535.1 Cyanobacteriota bacterium | reverse complement strand
AAGCGGTAAGCGAGGGTGAAACCGGATTTCTAATGGATAAGGATGATGTTGATGGCCTTGCTGCTGCACTGCGCCGATTGCGTGATGATTCAGAACTACGGACTCGCCTCGGCCGTCGCGCACGAGAGGTGGCAGTTGCTCACTTCACGGTTGAACAGATGGCAAAGAACTACGAAAGTTTGTGGAATAAGATAGTGTCTGCCCCACCATCTCCCCGGCTTCGTGTTTCACGCCCCCGTGATTGAGCAGTTGCAATAAAAATTCATTCATACACTCTTCATCTTGATTCACAGTATCTTTATCCGCTAACAGCTAACGAGAGTGTTACTAATTGGACAGGGCTAACAAACCTGTAGCAAATGCACCCCAAAACGGAACGGTTGCTTACTGAGTGCGATAAAGTGATAGCAGCCTCCAGGCAACTCATTCAAATAAGCAAAGAATCACTACTCGAAAGTCAAGAGCTATTAGAGCAGGCAGTTCGTAGTCGTCAGCATCAGTCGGAATCAAGGAATTCGCCTTCGTCTTCCACGTCCATTTAGAGGAACTTTTGTCTCATAGCTAAAGTCCTCTAAAAGAGGACTAGAAATCATTTGTAGGGGCGGGTTTAGCGATGAGTTATCAAGACTCACCGATATGTCTTCAGTCAAAACCCGCCCAACCAACTAGGTTTATTAAGGGTTAATTAATATCATCTGGGTTTAAAAATGACACAGTTTATCGCTGGGGAGGGCGGGTTTTGTATTAAAGTTATTGGTTTTCCCACAAAATCAATCCCTAAACCCGCCCCTACAAATTTATTGGTTGTATCGGTTTTTTTTACGCCTAAGAAGCTGATCACACCAATGGCGGCATTTACCGTGCAGGGAGACACGGATTAAATGCCTTTTAGCTTAATGACTCTGAGAGCATCCTCTACAACCTGCTGTACTGTCACCTTTTCCAGACAGGTATATCCCACCGGACACTCCCCGTAATCACAGGGACGACAGGGGATTTCGTGTGCCAATACCCGGTTGCGATCGCTTTTTAGGGGCCCCCACACTGTTGGATCTGTTCCACCAAACACCGTAACCGTTGGCGTACCTAAGGCGTAGGCGACGTGTGCAGGGCCTGAGTCATTGGTTACGAGGACACAAAGCTGTAAGATTACTCCACCTAGTACGGCTAACGATGTCTTTCCTGCCAAATTCAGGCACGAGTTGCCGATATTCTCGGCTATAGATTCGGCTAAGGGCAGCTCCTCCGGCCCACCAAGCACCACTACTGTTCCACCGTATCGTTGTTGTAGTTCTCTTCCCACTGCCATAAACCGTTCTGGTGCCCATCGCTTCGTTGCCTCCCGTGCTGCTGGATGCAGTCCAATTAACGGTTTTTCCACTCCTGCCAGTAATCCTGCTGCCGCTTTCATGTCCTCTGCCAAGAGTGGAAACTCAGTCTCTTCTCCCTGTGGCGATGCTCCTAGAAATGTTGTCAGTGCTAACACTCGCCGCACTTCATGCATTTTTATTGGCATTGGTAGTACTGCATCCAAGCGTCCTGGGGGGTCGCCCTCCCGCACAAATCCTGCTGTTACTCTTGCTCCTAGCATCAGGGTGAAGGGGTTGGAGTAAACACCAGAACCATGCATCTGTATCGCTAAGTCAAACTGTTCAGCTTGCATTTGCTGGAAGAATTGGACGGTTTTCCTAGCGTCGAAGAACTGTTCTGCCATGCCTGGAAATCCTGGGAAAGGGAAAAAGCGATCGATGTGGGGCGATCGCACCATCAACTCTTCCACGAACGGCATTCCAATCAAGGTAATTTCTGCATTCGGCAACGCCATCCTGAGTGCCCGAAAGGCTGGTGTAGCGCAGATAAAGTCACCAATGCGCGAAGCACGCATCAGAGCAACTTTACGGGGGGGTTCTGGTAGATGGGAGAGTAGTCCGGGGAAAAATGGGTCGTTCATGAGAAATTGCTGCGATCGCTTTCTTACTTTACCAATGGCGATCGCTTCTCGCTCCAGCCGCAGTGGCATAATGACAGCTATTGGTCTGCATTCTGGCGATGGCTAGAAATCAATCTTTTAATTTATCAAATTTGTATCTACCATGACACTCAACAAACATGATGTTGCTCTGATCAGAGACCTGAAGCATCAGTCAAATACTTTAATTTTCATTTATATCTTTGTTGGACTATCGGGGCTGATATTATCTTTGATTTTGGATATCAATCCTTACCTCAAGATATTTCTAGCTTTTTTAGCTGGATTTCTTATAGGGATTTCAGGAGAGAAATTAGTAACAAGACGCATCCGTAAAATAGCTTTTGATTTGCTGGATAGACAGAGGCAGGAATGATAAACCAATGAAGGCAGCATTAAATTCAATACTATTTATGACTTTTGGGGTATATGAGTAGGAGATACTGGAACGTTATTTACATCGATAAAAATCCCAATAATCCAGATGAAGGATGGGGATGGGTAGAAGTCACAACGGAAGACATAAAACGTTTTGGTATTCCCAATAAACATCCTGCCCCCAGGAGGGTGACTAAGCACCAAGAAATTACAGTGACACGCTACAAAGATTCTGTCCCATACACTGAAACTTACACTAATACATACACTAAGTATCTTAATGTCCCATCTAGGGGTAGGGCAGGGGGTAAAAAATTTATGCTCAATATCAATGGAGAGCTTGTTACGATAAAAGCTCAAAAGTCTCTAACTATTCAAGCTGTCTGTGCCTGGATAAAAACTTGGGTAAGCTCAGGAACCAAGATTGTCACCCCAGGCAATAGATTGCTTTCCCTTAATGGTGATAAGTTAGCCCATCAAGCTCATTTTATTTACTTTATTCTCAACGAAGATAGCAAGGCTATTAAGATAGGTCGGGCAAAAAATTTGGAAAAGAGGATGAAGTCACTTCAAACATCTAGTCCAGCAGAATTGAAGCTAATCAAGTCAATACAAGTCGCAGGAGGTAAAAAAGCTCAAGAATTAGAGCAATCATTACATCAGCAATTTAAGGAAATTAGGCTGGCTGGAGAGTGGTTCAAAGCTGAAGCAATTCTTCTTGAGTACATCAGTCAGATCTGATCGCAAGCTTTGTATAGTACACCAAGTCTTGAGAACGGTGTGTTACGAGTAAAGCTAACGCACCCTACTTAACTTCAACAGTTTCTGGTGCATATCGCTCAACCATCTCTGGTAACAAATCGAGTGCGTGTCCATCCACTGTTCCGGCATCATTTAAAACAGTCGATCGCACTTCTGCGTGATACGTTCCTGAAGGCATAATGGCGCATCCGCCCCACCGCCGCATCAACAGGTTTTGCACGAGAACTTCTTCCCCGGAGTGATACCGAGGCAAGCGCGACCAAAACGAGAATCCACCAACTTCTAATAGCTTGGCTCGATCATAAAGAATGCACGAAGCAATCCAAGCAACCTTATACCGTCGAAATTCTCCTGGTGGAAGTGACTGACTCACATGATAGAGATTCGCGGCCCGGTGTAACTGCCAGCGTTCCCATTGGGGTGAACCGGGATTAACCACCTCTGGACGCACAGGCCCATCCCAGAACTCAACGATTTGCTGCTGGGGTCGCACGTCGTTACGGAAGGACAATCCAGTTGGGAAGGCACCGACAAATCCGCATTGTTCAGTGTGCAAGGTTTTTAGGAGTTGTTCAAGTACCCAAGGTTCCATGAACACGTCGTCATCGAGGTACAACACACTATCGGCAGTAGCGCGATTGAGCAAAAAATCTCGTTGTTCAGTAATGCCTTGGGAGGGTACGCGGTAGTGCCATTCCACAGAACCGCCTCTAGCTTCAATAAGGCGTTGCAAAGTTTGAACCACTGGTAAATCGCCAATGGGTTCGGCGCTTTGGTCGCTGACAATGACATGAATATCGGTTACGGTTTGAGAGGCAACGCCGGATAGGGTTAGGATGAGTGATTCTGGACGGTTACAGGTAGGTAGAAGAATATCTGCGATCGCCATATATTAATTTTGGATTTTAGATTTTAGATTTTGGATTGAAAATTTGAGTTATAGCAGTCGCCAAGGCGATTAGGACTCTCGCCAAATAATGAAACCAAGACCCGTCAATATGCATCCCTTCTGCCTTCTGCCCTCTGCCTTTTGCTATAATCTCAACGCTTACGTGCGACAATCAAACGACCCCCACCGGGAGCAGAAGCTGAAAAATCTAGGCGGGATGCCCACTCTGCCATACGATTGATTGCTAAAGGGGGAATGCGCCGCCAAACAATACCAAACACCCGCCGTTTAGCAATCCCAATTTGCTGCAAAAGTTCCAATGCATCCCAGGTACTCACTAACTCACGTCTTAAGTAGGGACGTACTATTTCCACTTCTAACCCGACTTTTGCCAATTGCTGCGTCCATTGTTCTACAGTCCACAGATTGAGATGGCACAGTTGTTGGTTGCGCCAAGTAGCGTAAGATGCGATCGGTAGAGTCAGCCACTCGTTGAATGCTTCTGTGGGTGAGGTGAAGATAAGTTTTCCCTCAGGTTTCAGCATCCGCGCAACTGACTCTAAAACAGTATCTAATTGAGGTATGTGTTCCAGCACTGAATTACTCATCACTGTACCAATGCTTTGATCTAGAATTTGCGACTTCTCGACAGGCAAGGCTAAAAGCTGCTCATAAATACCCCGTTCTCGCGCCTGTACCAAGGGTTTTGTGTTAGGATCGACCCCTATCTCTACTCGTGGCAATACCATTGAAGTTACCAGACCATCGCCGCAACCAAGGTCGAGGATAGGACGCTCATAGGTTTGCTCGCGCAACACAGCTATTTCTGCGCCACGCCACAAACCCAACGATGGCCCCTGCTGCTTTAGCAATACTCGAAATGTTGATTCATTTAAGTGCAGTGAGTGAGTCAGCAGGGAAGCAGAAGTTAAGGTCGTATTCAATTTCTGATCATAACTATTCATGATTCAATGAGTTACGCACGAATGGGTCATTCGATTTTGGATTTTGGATTTTGGATTTTGGATTTTGGATTGTCCCCACGTCTGGAAATTGGGGGTTTGAGACCTTTTTAATTTTTGGTCAAGATTTTAAAGCTTTGAAATAGATTGATTGAATCATAGGATTGGCAATAATACATTTTGTTAAAAATTAATTCAGTTTTCCTTGTTTTAGGGTTAAGACTCCTCCTTGTCTAATTCCTATAGTTTTTGTGGGTTACTAATGCAGCAGTGCGATTCAGATTAAAAATCAAGAGATAGATGTGAGCCACTCATTAATTTATAACCACCGGATGATGGGAGTTCTACCTCAAGAGCGTGAGGTTCAAAGCATTGCAGTTGGTAGCCTAGATTATAGGAAGGTAGTCTGATGGATGTCTTTCCTGGCGGTGAATCAGCGTTGAAAGAAAGCCATATTAAGTATGTATCTTCTTTTCTTCATCTACCCAATAGCCTAAGTATTTGTACTTCAGCTACTAAGAGGTTCGAGAAAACTTAGACGTTATTTCGAGAACAATAACTTTCTTTTTCAAAACTGCCATTTCAATTGTTGTTTTAAAACTTGCTTTATTCAGCCCTCTTTATAACATGGATATTGATTTAGACAAACCTTTTCAGAGTTTCTTTAGTCAGTTATTGCCCTTGTTGGTCAGTTTACTCGATGATGCGTTACTAGTCTTCCTCTCCAACCTAGGACTCAAGCTCCCCTGGTTACAGTGGGTGTCTCCAGTGATACTGAGTTGTACGGTCATCTATTTTGCAGTGCAGCTTTTTGAACACCTCCATAAGCAACAAAAACAGTACGAGCCTCTACAATTTAATTGGCTTCAAAGCTTAGGAAATTAGAATGTACCGGAGTAGATAGAACAAGAGCGACAAACGTCTGGTGGCTGAGCTGAGGCTAATTGTTCACGAAAGGCTTGGTAAGCTTGGCCGTTCCATGTCTCCTCGACTCCCTGATCGACAATATTGCCGAAATTTATGCGATCGGGGGTTGAAACCATGCAACAAGGCATAGCGTAGCCTTGATAACTGATGTACGCACCTTTCCACGGCCAATCACATCGTTCTTGTCCGGGTGTATTGGGTGGATGAATGCGAGATTTGGTGCGGGGTAAGCGCAGATTTACACCTAAATTTTTCGCAACATCTCGCGCCTCACTGAAGTAATGTTCAACGCATTTTTGGTCTTCTTCTAAAAGTGTCTGTGATTGCACAAACTCTCGCATAGGTTGGTAATGTTCTGGCAAACTCGACTCTCCAAAGTCATGGCACAAGTGTTGAACAAACATCTGTTCTACTGACCATTGATGTGCGAGTTGCACTAAATCGGGGAGTTCTGTTAGGTTCTGGCGCATCACAACCATAACAAGGTGAATATGGGGGTGTTTGCTCTCAAATTGCCTTTTTGCCTCTAATACCAGTTCTAGATTGCGTACTACTTGCTCGAAGCGGGACCCTACACGGATGCGATCGTAGGTTTCTGCTGTTGCTCCATCAATTGAAACATGGAGACAATCCAAGCCGCTTGTTACACACAATTGGGCGCGTTTCTGATTTAAAAGCGTCAAGTTGGAGTTGGTCGTAACCTGAATGCCTTTGTTAGCGGCATAAGCCACCATATCAAAGAAGCGAGGGTGCATCATTGGTTCGCCCAATCCCTGAAGGTGTAATGTTTGCAGGGTAACGAACTGGTCAACAATGCGGGTAAATGTCTCGAACTCCATAAAAGCTGGTGGCCCATAAGGTGGCCCATCTTTACGGAATTGGATGGGGCACATTTGGCAACGTAGATTGCACTGTCCGACTGGCTCAATTTGGACGTAAGTTGGAAGTTTCATTGTTTTATCTAATCTCTTCATTCTGTTCTCTCTCCGTTTTGGAATTCTCTTCTCCTTCCTGTATTTCTCGCTCTAAAAAGTAATTGAGCAGAGTTCGCAGCAAAACAATTGAACCCAAGTTCAAAATGTCTCGACGGGTGGGTGCAACCGTAGTCCGAAGAATGTCACTAGCGACGGCGAATTCTAAACCTAAGGTAAGTACGCGACCTAATTGCAAACGAATCGATTCAATTGCTTCCGAACGTCTGTGCGATCGCGAAAATAAAAGTCTCACATAAGAGACGGTCCCCTGTATAATTCCGAGGCCAATGATGAACGCAGCAGCAAATTCAGCGGCGACGGCTAAATAGCCGATAGCCTCATTGAGCCAGGATTCAAGTGGAATACCCGATAAAGGTCTTTCTTTAGTTGGTTCCCGATTAAGACTGAGCAGTAGGAACAAACCTAATATTAAACCTAACGGCAGCAGGATATTAGCCCATGAATTCCGTGGCGGTTCTTGCCTCATTAGACTTCTTGCAGAAGTTGGGGGAAAAGGGAAAGAGGAAAGGGGAAAGGGATTATATTTGATTTGATCGTCATCATTTTTGAGCGCTTTTTTACTTTTGCAAGATGTCTATTTTTTAAAGAAAAAACACGCGAAATTTCACTGCTCCGAAAATACGCCAGAAAATCGAGAGGGGGGGAATTAATGCGGAGGTAATAATCATCTCGGCAATGTGTTCCGGGGTGTGGGAGGTTTGCTGTAATCGCTGCCAGCAGAAATGTCCAGTTAACACTATCCATACGCCAATAGCAGCAAGGGCAAAATAGGGGTGTCCGCTTAATCCTCCCCATAACACTACAGCAATAGCACTCACAATCCAGTAGTAATGCCACGGTGTCACGGGTTGGAGCCTTTCACGATACAACATTGGATGTTTTTTATACAGTAGGGCGTTAAACATACTCTTGCTCTGTTGTCTCAAACTTACGCCCCAAGGTGCTTTTCGGATGGGGTGAACGATAATCGCATCGGGTGCATGTACAAATTGGCTACCGCGTTTTAATAAAGTGAAGAATAAATCACTGTCCTCGCGCCAAGGTGCTGTAAAGCGTTCGTCAAAGCCACCAATAGATGCGATCGCATCCCGTCGATAAAAGCAGTTGGCAGTGACAAATTCACCCAATGCTAATCTAGCGGCATTGAGTTCGTAATCAGTGGGGCGATCGGGTAAAGGTACAATTGTCCGTCCCCAAACTCCCACCACTCCTTCCTCAAAAGCACTGACTCCGGCGTTTAACCAATTGCGATCGGGAATGCAATCATCGTCGGTAAACGCAATAATCTCACCGTAAGCCGCACGCCAACCTACATTTCGTGCCGCCGCAGGGCCATGTGTGCCTGTTACTGGAATATAACGAAAGGAAGGAGAGGGAGGGAAAGCATTTTGCTCTGAACTCTCAGTTGCAACTGACCCCCCCTGCACTTGGGCTACTTTCACCCGCGTTTGGGTGGGACGCCAATTCTCAACCAGTTGTTTGGTTTCTGCACTAGCTGCATCATCAACAATGATTACTTCGTAAGCCGTTGGTTCAAAGTCTTGCTGACTTAGTGCAGCTAGACATCTACTTAATAATTCAGGGCGCTTGAAGGTTGGGACTACAACTGAAACACGAATCATCTTGGTAATTGGTAATTAGTAAGTAGGGTTGAAAGTTGGCAAGTTGGCAAGTTTGAAAGTTGAGGCTGGGCGAAGCATTTGGATACTGAAATTTTGGTCTTTTAACTCAAGAGAGTCGCCCAAATGCTTCTCCCCTACAAGCGCCTGTGCGGTTGTTTCCTCTATAGCAGTTCTAGATGATTCATGAGAAAAATGAACCATAGATGCACACGAGATTTATGACAACGTTCTTACAATTCATTTAGGATGGCTATATAGCGGGCGCTTGCTCTTCGTTCGTGGGGGGTTCTTAACCTTTAACCTTCAACCCATTACCTACTACCTCTTTTTGCGGCTTTTCTAACAGAAATGAACCGATTATTAGAGCATCTAATGGCGATGTCCAAAAACATTCGATCGCATCTCGTGGTGAACACACGATGGGTTCTCCCCTGGTATTAAATGAAGTATTCACTAGCACAGGTACTCCAGTCCGTACTTGAAACGCTTTGAGGAGGTCGTAATATAGTGGATTTTGTTGGCGGTTAATCGTCTGAATGCGTGCCGTACCATCTACATGCCGAACTGCTGGAATTTTTTCAGCTTTGGCAGGCAGTACATCGTATACAAAAAGCATGAATGGGGATACATTGGCATTCGTAAACCAGTTAGCTGCTTCTTCTTCTAGCACAACAGGCGCAACAGGCCGAAAGTCTTCCCTGTCTTTAATTTCATTAAGTCGTGCCTGCATTGAGGCGTTAATCGGTGAGGCTAGGATTGAACGGCCTCCCAGTGCTCTTGGCCCAAATTCCATTCGCCCCTGAAACCAACCAATTACTCTATCTTGAGCTAGAATATCGGCGGCTTCCTCAGCAATGTTGGTTAAGCGGCGGTAGGGAAGTTTTGACCAACGCAGGAATTCTTCTATCTCTTCGTCACTGTAGCTAGGGCCAAGAAAGACATGATCCATCTTGTAGGGGTAACCCTTGTGGTTACTCTTACTGGCATCAATCCATAGTGCTGCACCTAAAGCGGTTCCCGCATCACCGGCTGCCGGTTGTACCCAAATGTTTTTGAAGGGGCTTTCGTCGCGGAGTCGAGCATTCATCACACAGTTAAGGGCGACACCACCCGCCATACACAGGTTATCGACTTTTGTGGTTTGGTGGAGCCAATTTGCGATCGCAAGCACTGTTTCTTCCAGTACCACCTGCAATGAATGAGCAATATCATAGTGACGCTCCTCTATGGGTTCACCCTTTTTGCGTGGCAACCCGAAACGCTCCTTTAGTTGCGGTGGTTGGATTGTGTATTGCCCATCCTCTCCTAGCTGAATCATTTCCCGGAAATCCTCAACATAACGAGGTTTGCCAAAGGAAGTTAGCGCCATCACTTTGTACTCGTCCGAGGAGTGCATAAACCCCAGATATTCTGTAAGTTGCTCGTAGAGAATGCCGAGGGAGTGGGGCATATTCACTTGCCCTAAGAGTTCGAGTTGATTTCCTTTACCAACAGCATAGTTGGTTGTCGCTTGTTCCCCTCGCCCATCTAGGGTTAAGATAGCCGCTTCATCAAAAGGTGAAGGGTAAAAGGCACTAGCGGTATGAGCGAGATGATGGGGGACGAAATGCCATTGGTAAGGGCCATCCCATCGTGCGCCATTCCATCGAGCTTTTAAGTGGTGGGGCACACCCCCTACTAAATGTCGGGGTGCATTGACAATTGAGGATAAGAACAGGGGGTCCCAAACTGATTCCCACTCGGCAGGGATGGGGTGGGCGCTGGGTTCTAGGGGAAGGGTAATGGTTGCATCTTCATGATATTTGCCCAGAAGGGGAAAAGGGTCGTAGGAGTAAGCGATATGCTCGATATCGACAAGGTTGATATCTGCTTGTTTCAGGCAATATGCGATCGCATGAAATGGCAGTTCATACGTTGAAAATGGAATCGGACGCTTAGCATGTTTGACGTGGGTGAAGCGTTCCTCTTCTGCTGCGGCGATAACTTGCCCATCTTTTATAAGACAGGCGGCTGAGTCGTGATAAACCGCATTAATTCCAAGGGTGTACATTCAAACATCTCCTAATAATAGGATGTGGAGTAGGCGGGAAAGATTACTTCGTACAAAGTTGCTTAGAATCTATCTAGAAAATAGGAGTCAGGAGTCAGGAATCAGGAGAGAGTGATTTTCATCTTTTGATTGTGCCTACCACGCATGGGGTCTGTTTTGAAAATTGGTTGAAAGAAAAATAAACCGCAGATATAGGCGTAAGCCTTCCCGAAGGGTACGCAGATAAACGCAGATAGAATACAGAGATTTAAAGGTTAATTAGAAGTGAATCTTTAAGTTAGGCACCATGAGTTATGCTCACACTTCAAACCTTCAACTTTCAACTTTCAAACCTTCAACCTTTAACCCTTCCTTGTGCAGCAGTTCTAACCCAGCCGCTACAACCTGTTCTGGTGGAATGTCCAAACACTCCAGATGATAAGGACAGGTAAAGGCATAGCAGGGGCTACAGGAAGTGGGTTGGCGGAGTAGTCGGGAGGAAGTGTGACGAGGTTGCCATTGGGACTCATACTCGGTTCCGGCAAACAGAATGACGCTCGGAGTCCTTGTTGCGTCAGCAATGTGCAAAGTTGAGGTATTGTTGGTCAATACCAATCTTGCACCTGCAATTAACGCCGCTAGCTCTGGTAAACTAGTGCCACCAATAAGGTCGATCTCATAAGGCTCCAATACTTCTAACAAGGGAGTAGTGCGATCGCGATCTTTCTCCACACCTGTTACGACAACCGGCCAACCTGTAATTTCTGCTAACTGACGTGCCGCTACTGCAAAGCGCTCCCCAGGATAGGTACGAGCTTGACAACTCGCCCAGGGATTGAGCAACAGGTAGGGAGCTTTAGCCGTTAATCCATAGTTGCTCAATTTTGCAGTAATACTGTGCCATGCCAACTCTGGTATTTGTATAGTTAGACTGCGATCGTTAACCTGAAATCCAACGGATTCAATCAGCCGGAGGTTACGCTCTACTTGATGAATTTCATCGGGGGCTGATTTCACTTCAGTGCTAAAAACACCACCTCCCCATTCCTTCGACTCGCCCAAGCGTAGAGGAATACCCGCGAGATAGCACAGGTAACCAGCAGGGTGAGGAGTTTGGCTGAAGCTGGTAAAAATGATAGCAGCCTCAAATTTGCGATCGCGTACCGTCTCGATTAACTCCCACTCCCGCACCGGATTAAAATCAAGTCGTCCCAAATCCTGCCAAACCACGCGCCTAGTTACAACCTCATCAACCCAAGGAAGCAACGATGCTGCCTGAGTTCCAGCAGGACTCGCCATCAGCGTGATACGTGCTTGCGGTAGATTCTCTTTAATAGCGCGAAGTGCTGGACTCGTCATAATGACATCACCAATATTGTCCAGCCGCATCACGAGAATATTACGTACATCAGCCCACGGTTCCATGTTGCAATTCCTCACCCAGGCTGATAAAGTTTGCTGTAGGCCAACGTTTGATTGCCATGCCTGCGTCTGGGTACAGGATGACGAGTGGGTAGCGGATATCACCAAACGCCTCCTGAATGTGACGCTGCTCAGTTATAGCAAGATGGAGCTTCGGGGCAGCGATTACATCGGGTTGAATGAGTTTTTTAGTTAGCAAGGTTTGGAGAAAGCGATCGCTAACACGCTGAATTTCTATCAATAAGATATTGTGCATGAGAGACCATGAATGTTGGTATCGAATCGGTTACTATGGGAAGTTTTATTTTTTTAACGCAGAGGGTCGCAGAGTTTTTCGCAAAGGGACGCACAGGGGTTTGATAATTTCTAGGTAAGCGGAAATGATTGGAGAGGAAAGTGTTTTTTTTATCTTCTATAAAGGAAGTTCAATCCTCTAAAAGGAAGTATTTTTTCCCCTTTTCCTTTTCCCCCTTCCCCGCACCGTAGGCGTTTTAAAAAGAGTTATCGCCAAATTTCTTTTGCTGATTGGATATCTGAGTTTTGGTTTAAGGCGAAATAGTTGGAATGTAGGAACAAAAGTTCGGTGGAGGTGTAATGAATGGTGTCCTTTGAGGTTGGTGTCTGAGTTTCGCTAAATAGTTCACAAGCTGCGCGGAAAATCTCATCCGGTGTCAACAAACGCAGGCAATGATAATGTCCCTCTGGGCAGATACTCTTGTAGCAGAACTTGCAGGGAACATCATGAAATAGAACCCGATGGGGAACACCCCAAGGTGTATGCTGAGGATTAGTGAGGGCGTAGAGGTCAACGACAGGAGTCCCTACCGCAGCAGCCATGTGAACGGGCCCTGTGTTGTTGGAAATGACAAGGGGAGCAAGTTCAATCAATGCCGATAGTTCAGCTAAATCCAGATCTCCCACTAATGAGTGCGAGTCGGTATTCATTCCCGCTTGAATGCCCTGCACCAACTCCCGTTCCGACTTAACCCCTGTGAAAATCACCTGAAAATTGGCATCTAAAACCAAGCGTCGGGCCACTTCAGCCAATCCTTCCGGTGGATAGCGCCGAGTGGCTGCTGTAGCACCGGGATGAATCACAACTAAGGGGCGTTCTAAATCAATGCCAAGTTCATCCAACAGGTACAAGACGCGATCGCGATCGCTATCTGATACTTGAAGTGACATTCGCTCATTCTTGATCTGACAGCCAATCGTGGCAACAAGGTCAAGTTGGCGGCGGACTTCATGGCGTATGCCGCAAGAGGGTTCAGGGTCGAGTACCCAGTTCGTCAGCAGTTGATAAGGATTTTCGTGACAATGAGCCAACCGTAGGGGAATATTTGCGAGATAGCATAAGAAGGCTGAAGGTAAAGGATTCTGGCTAAAGACGGTGAAAATCACAGCCGCATCGAACCCTAAACCTCGCAATTTTTCCACCATCTCGAATTCTGGCTGGCTATTAGTTCGAGGTGCTGTTGCCTTCATCCAGGGCGCATCATAAACGATCACATCATCAAGTTCTGGCACCAGCGATGCAATCTCTACTCCCGCAGGAGAAGTTAAGAGTGTAATGCGGCGTCCGGGACGTGCTTCCTTAAGTGCCCGGATAGCCGGTGTAGTCATCAGCACATCACCGATGCTGTCTAGTCTGATGCACAGTATATTTTCAGCGTCGTTCCAAGTGTTTGTTGTGGTCATTTGTACTTTCCTTGGTTCATGGTTCATGGTTCATGGTTCATGGTTCATAGTTCATAGTTCATAGTTCATGGTTCATGGTTCATGGTTCATGGTTCATAGTTCATGGTTCATTGCATTGAGTTCTTGAACAATCAACAATTAGCAATCAATAACTGTTGCTGAATTCGTTCAATGATGCTGGTCGTGGAGCGATTTTCTAGGTACGGCAATATCTGTACAGTGCCTCCTAGTTCCTCCACTATCGGTGCTTCTGGTAGCATTTCGCGGGTGTAGTCGCCGCCTTTAACAAAGATATTGGGGCGGACTGTGCGGATGAGATTACAAGGTGTGTCATCGTCAAAGGCAATAATGTGATCGACGCAACTCAAAGCCGCGAGGACTTGAACGCGATCGTCTAAAGTATTGATAGGACGGCTGGAACCTTTAAGGCGGCGAATGCTGTCATCGGTATTCACACCAATAACCAAAATATCTCCCAAAGATTTAGCGCGGTTCAGGTAAGCAATGTGACCACAGTGCAGGATATCGAAGCAGCCGTTGGTGAAGACGATACGACGGCCTTGCTGGCGGTAGAGTTCAAGACGAGCACTTAAGTAGGAAATATCAGGAATGTACTTATCTCCACAGGAGATGTGCGCCTGCAATTCCCCGATTGAGCAAGCAGCAGTACCTTCTTTAGCCAGAATAACCGCAGAAGCGGCAGAGGCAAGTTCAGCAGCAGAGGAGGTTGTTGCCCCCGCCGCAAGGGCAAGCGTTAAGGCACTGACATAGGTGTCACCTGCACCTGTCGCGAGAGAGTGAGTTGTAGCTTGGGCGTAGGTGCGATAGGGTAAGCTGTCGCGTTCAAAGATAACGGCACCTTCGGTATCGAGGGTAACTGCCGCGATTTGAGCACCGGTAATATCGAGAATTTCTTCTCCATATAAAGTGATGAAATCAGCGCGTGTGTTCCCTACAGATGCAGCCTCTCGCATGGGGTCGCGAATACCCAGTAACTTCAGTGTTTCGTGGTAATTGGGTTTAACGGCAGTCACACCGACATGGCGGTAAGCTGCTAGATTTTTGGCATCAGCAACCAGGAGGCGGGGAGTGCGTGACTGAAGATTTGCGATCGCCTGAATCACTTTTGGAGTTACAATTCCATAGCCGTAGTCTGAGATAACTACAGCATCACAATGAGAATAAAAGTGAGTGAGGGAATTAATTAACTCCTGCTCCGTCTGTGCATCAATAACATGGGTACTACCCTGGTCAAATCTCATCAGCATTTGCCCAGACGCAATCACCCGATTCTTCGCCAAAGTCTGCCGCTTAGGCTGTGTGAGGATGTACTCGGTGGAAACCCTCCGATCTTCCAACGCTTGCCGTAAAAGTTCACCTTCCAAGTCATTACCGATAACTGAAAGAAACGTTACCTGACTCCCCAAACTGTGAAGATTCACCGCTGTATTCGCTGCACCCCCTGGGATATTTTTCCGATTAGCAAGGGTAACAACTGGTACAGGAGCTTCCTGACACAAACGGTCAGTAAAACCTTCTAAATAGCTATCGAGCATAGCATCACCGATCGCAAGTATCTTAAGACCGGTGAAGGCATTGATGAGACGAGACAGGGTAGTTTGCATAAATAAGTAAAAAGTAAAAACTAAAAAGTAAAAAGGTTTAATTCTTTCTCTCTTTTGCCATTTGCCTTTTTACTTGTGCCTTGAATCAGACGTGCAGCTTCAGCCAAGTCAGGTGCAATATAGTGGGGCAATCGTAGGGGGGAGAGTACCCACTCCGTTTCGTTACCATTGTCAATCAGTACTGTCTTGCAACCAGCACGACGACCGGCTTCTACATCGTTGAGAATGTCACCAATAAACCAAGAATTGGCTAAATCGATGTCATGTTCTTGAGCAGCGCGAAGGATTAAACCGGGTTCGGGTTTTCGGCAAGAGCAATCGATGTTGTAATCCGGAACATTCCCATCAGGGTGGTGGGGGCAGTAATAGAATCCAGTAAGCGGTACGCCCATCTCTGCTAACATCTGATGCGATCGCTCTTTTACTGCAATGAGTGCCTCTTCTGGAAAGTAACCGCGAGCTACACCGGATTGGTTAGAGATGATAATCAGTTTATAGCCAGCAGTATGAAGCGATCGCAATCCTTCTACCGCACCTGTTGTCAATTGCATCAAGTCCGGATTGACGTTGTACGGCACATCTTCTATTAAGGTGCCATCTTTATCAAGGAAGATAGCTCGATGAGACATAGGTTAAAGGTTTTAAGGTTTTAAGGTTGAAGGTTGAAGGTTGAAGGTTTTAAGGTTGGAAAGACAACTTGCCAACTTGCTAACTCGTTAACTTGCCAACCTGCCAACTTGCTAACCTTCAACCCATTCATGGCCAGGATGTCTCGCGCATGGGTAAAACCATCACTTCGGGAATAACAGTTTCTTTTGGCTGCATCAAAACATAGCGAATTGTGTCAGCTACATTCTTGGGGTCTTGAAGGACGTTAACATCGATATCTGGGAAGCGATCGAGTAGGAATGGTGTCCGCATTCCACCTGCAACCACGGCTGTTACTTTAATGTTGTGTGGACGCGCTTCTACATGGAGAGCATGGCTAAAACCGAGGAGTCCCCACTTGCTAGCATGGTAGGCTGAAGCGTTGGGCCAAGTCCGTTTGGCTGCTGTAGAGGTAATATTGACAATTGCCCCTTGCCCTTGCTGTTTCATGTAGGGAAGTACAGCTTTGGACATGATGAATGGGCCGTTCAGATTAACTGCCATAATCCGATTCCAGTCTTGCACGGCAAGCTCCTCTACTGGTAACGTGACATCTATCCCCGCGTTATTAATCAGGATGTCTAAGTGGCCATATTGGGTGGCGATGTCACGCATGGCGGCATCAACTTGCTCGGCATCGCTAACATCGAGCTTCAATGCTTGTGATTTGCCTCCATTGTCTTGAATCTTCTGTGCAACTTGGGCGGCAAGGTTTTCCTGAATATCTGCAACAATTGCGATCGCACCTGCTTCACCTAACATTTGGCAAATCGCTTCGCCGAGTCCTCGACCTCCGCCGGTGACGATAGCGACTTTGCCTTGGAGTGTAGGCATTCCATTGGATGCAGGGGTTTCGCGTGTTAGTTCTTGCACCATAATTTTCGTTCTCCTACAATGTTCAAAACTTGTGTTTGGCTTGGGACTTGTCTGCTTTTAACGCACCCTTCTAGGTACTCGCTTAGTACAAAAAAGAGAAAGAGAAAAGGAACAGAAGCGATATAACCTAGTTCAGGGCGGCGGAAATAACTATCCAGTTGGAAAAGGTTGAAAAGCTTACTGTACAAGCAATATTCCTTCTGCCTTCTGCCTTCTGCCTTCTGCCTTCTTGCACTAGTTTTTTATTTCTACTCTGAGGAAAGCAGACAGGCTTTAGCGATGGCTTTTTTCTCTCGTCTTTCTCTTCTCGCCTTATGTCCGTTACCGTTCGTTGTTAACGGCTGATGTTCGACAATTGGCAACTGACTTGATATCAGTTGTTCTTCTACTAGTTCGCACAACAGATGAAGCACAACAATCTGTACTTCCTGGATGTGTTGGGTATCGATCGCAGGTACGATGATGGAGAGGTCGGCCAGGGGATGCAAATCTCCGCCATCTTTACCTAAGAGTGCAATGCACTGGAGTCCTTGACGACGGGCAGTTTTAAACGCTTGAATCAGGTTGCGTGAACATCCACTGGTACTGATGGCGAAGAGAATATCTCCAGCACGGCCAAAGGCTTCTACTTGTCGGGCAAAGACACTCTCGTAACCCATGTCGTTTGACCAGGATGTGAGTATTGCGCTATCAGCCGTGAGGGCTAAAGCTGGAAGTCCCCGTCGTTCAGCGCGTTTAAACCTTCCCACAAACTCGGCGGCAAAGTGCTGGGCATCGGCAGCGCTGCCACCATTCCCACAAATCAGGACTTTACCATCTCTGGCAAAACAAGTGCTGATGGCTTCTGCAACATCAAGGATAGCCCCACGGCATCGCCGCCGTGATTCTTGGAGGGCTATCAGTATGTTGTCAAAACCTCGTTCAACAATGGCGTGATAGTTGCTTGTACCCATACACGCAGGTTGGGTTTTGGCTAATACTTCCTCGTAGAGGTCAGCAATAGCACCTGTGACTTTTTGCCAGGTAAACAGCATATTGGCACGCCGGATGGCTTGTTGCCGAAACAGATTCAGCAGTTCAGGATGCTGGTAGAGATGGGCAATGCGTTCGGCAAGTGCTTCTGGATTTTTGGGGGGAACTAGGTAACCCGTTTCACCATCTCGCACAGTAAATTTTACACCACCGACGTTGGCACCAATCACGGGTGTACCGCAGGCCATCGCTTCTACTGGGGTAATGCCAAATGGCTCATACCAGGGCGTTGTGACGAAGACATCGGCAGCACTGTAGTACCATTTGAGAACATCTCGTCCGCGTCTGCCGACGAAGGTTACTTTATCAAGAACACCCTCTTGTTTTGCGATCGCTTCCAACCGACCAATTTCTGGAGTGATAGTAGGATTGGGTTCGTCGGATTCACCCCCAACAATTAGCAGTTTTGCC
>JBFLZA010000079.1:0-18403 GCA_040756535.1 Cyanobacteriota bacterium | reverse complement strand
TTGACTTGGCTCCAATTGAAGCCACCAATCTAATCATGGAGAAGACTGCGTTCTAGAATTAATATCACTGAGTTGAAAATCACAACAATTGCAGATGGATATTGAAACTCAAGATAGAAAAGCAGCGAAAACTATACTGAGAGAGTCACTTGCTGCCTACGGGGGCAACACCAAGCATGAGTCTGTAGTCGCAGCGATCGAGAAACTTGTGTCCCTAAACCCAACAGCAGCACCTGCTCGCAGTGAAGCGCTAATGGATGGGCAATGGTTATTAATCAGTGCGCCCAACTTTCCCAATGGAGAATTACGTGCTGATGGCAAGTATGTTTACACTCTCGGCAGGCTTGCCTTTAATATGTTTCAACCTGCTAGCTTGAAGATTGTGATCGATCGGGTATGGCAACCTGTTATTCCTGTTGGCAATGGTCAACAACGGACTCACGATATTATTGTTGAATTCACTACAGTAGATGAAACTATCCCTACCTTACAAGGCATCGTTCGTAACTTAGGAGTTTGCGAACCTGCTGATGACGACACGCTGCAAGTACTCTTTACAGGAGGAGAACTGTCACCAAAGGAGCAAAATGAGATGGAAGCGTGGACAGATGTATTTGCTAATCAGTCCAAACCTGCAAAAAGAAGTGTAAAAGAAAAATTGATGGCTATCGTTGTGAGGATGATGTTCGGTATTGTTCCACCCCAAGGGATGGATCAGAAAACGGGGCGAGTTTCATTCAAAATGCAGAAATCTCCTAAAGGTAAACTTAAACTACTTTATCTCGACGAAGAATTACGAATCACACGAGGAGAGCGAGGTACTGTTCTGGTGTGTGAGCGACCGATTGGATAGTTTCTCATGTAGAGATATGCAAGAACTTACCAGTTGCCGAGCGGAGCTGCACATTGCTGACATTCTTCTATTTTCCGTCCCAAAGCTATCAGGGTGCCGTGAATTTTCAGGATTTCAGTCTCAGTGGAGTTGGTGGTAATGCCAGTAGTTTCTTCACCTCCGGCGCGGGTGTCTTTGGTGAAGTTTCGTAGTTCTTGGACTTTAAGAAGTTCTAATACCTGTTGTGCTTCCAAAATGCGTCCTTGGGATAGTAATAGATCAGCTAAAGAGCGATAGGTGCTGGCAACAGTTTCGGTATATGTCTTTTGTTCTTCAAGGGTCAGTTTTTGTAAGTCTTGGCGAATGAATTCGGTAATGTTAACTGCTTCTTTGTAGAAGACAATAGCCAGTTCTGGCTGGTTCTGTTTTTCTAATAGGGCACCGATATTGGTGAGGGTGGTTCTTTCACCTGGGCGATCGTTGAGTTCTATGAAAAGCGCTAGTGCTTGGCGGTAAGTTTCCAAAGCTTGGGTATAGTCTCTTATTTTGGCATGAACTAACCCGATGCTATTGAGAATGAAGCCTGGGGCACTAGGGTCACCGGAATTTCCTCCTCTTAAAGCCTTTTGATAGGCTTCCAGTGCTAGAGAATACTCACCTCTTTTAAAATAAACCAATCCGATATTGTTAAGAATGTTATGCGTCTCAAAACTGTCTTTTGATAAGGCTTGTTGAAAGAAATGCAATGCCCTATCATACTGTTCTAATCTCTTATAAACTAATCCAATTTGATTTATGGCAAAAGGTTCTAGATAATCAAGTGGCACTATTAATTCACCACTTTCTTTTAGTGATGGCAAAAGATCGAGGGACTTTTCAAGGAATTCTAAAGCCTGAGAATACTGAGCTAAATCACTATAGACCAGTCCAATTTCAATGAGTAAAAATACTTCATGATCTTTAATGCCGCGTTCTCTAGCGATCGCTAATGATTGCTGGTATGACTCTAGTGCCTGGGAGTACCGACCAAGATTGCGATAAACCCACCCAATACTGTGGAGACTATGTTGTTGAGCCTTGGGTTCAGAAATTTCTCGGCTAATAAACAAGTTTAGCTGAGCTATTTCTAACTGCTCTTGCCATGAAATATCTCCTTTTGTGAGGAGGTTAAAGATATCTCGGCTCTGGGCTATACCAAAGCCTGCCTGAAATGCCCATTCCTGTTCCAGGTAACGGCGCATTACCTCAATAATGAGTTGTTCACCCTCACGATATCCAGTTTTTCTTCGACTCTCTAACTTTTGACGAAATAGCTCCTCTGCAAGGGTATACTGACCTGATTTAAAGTAAGCATTTCCGATATACCCAACAGTTTCTGCTGCACTTCGTTCTGCGCCCAGTTCTTCATAAATCGCCAAAGCTTGCTGATGTAAATTCAATGCTTTGGAATAGTCTTTCAATTGAATGCAAATTTCCCCTATCTTGTTAATGGTTTCTGCTTCTCTAGTGCGAGCGCCATTTTCTGTGTGTGTAGATAAATTTTGTTCGAGATTCTTCAGCTGCTCTCGTAGCTGTGCCTCAGATTCTCGTCTTCTGATTAGCCGTTTGTCATCAAGCTGAAGCTGTTCTTCGTTAGGTTGATGGAAACTCTCTAAGGACAACTTCTTTACCTCAGTCTGGGAATTTCGAGGTGTTTTTGCCGCCATAGCACTTGAAATACCTAAATTAGTTCCTGGCAGTTGTAGAGGAGAAGTCAGCGATAGCAGCAGGGTGGCAGAAATGAAACTGAGATGCTTGGGACGCGATCGCATACAGAAAATCCTCCATCAGCTTGCTCAATTATTCATATCTCTTGACTGTAGGGAGGATATGCAAAAATTTTTCAATGCCGGAGCGTAGTTATGCCTTAAGTCCTTAGCGCTATGTTAAAGCTAACCTCACCCAGTTCGATCGCCTGTTGCTCCTATACTGAGAACGCGATCGCAGACAGTTCTTTGTTGTTATCATACAGGACTTCTAGTACAGCTCTAGCAGGACACACAAACCTGTTCAGTTCATCTGTCAGTAGAATCAGACTGTACTTCAGGATAATTTCAGCGGTGCTTGGTTTTCTCATTGTTCTGCTTGCGTCTGTCTTTTTCTGCTTCCAAAATGTCATCGTCAGAGTTCTATTCAACGAACATACAATTCTGGGACTTTTCCACACTGGCGGTTTTGTTACACCTACGTTGCAGAACTCATTCCTCTTGATGTTCATGCGGATGCTGTTAGTGGTTCCGTTGATGGCATTCCTCGCACCAAAGCTTTATCCTCCAACCTGGAAAGACATTAGGCAGTTAAGGAATTTAGAACAACGCCCTCTCTTGCTGCAAGCGGTTGGATGCGGATTGCTCATGTTTCTCTACTTGGCACTGCTCTATGTATCCATTGGCGTCATCCCTACGGGGATTGCCATGACTCTCTTCTTTACCTATCCCGTGTTTACAGCACTATTTTCCTGGCGATTATTTGGGAGTCGTCCGACTCTTTTTCGCTGGAGTGTGATGGGGTTGGTATTACTGGGCAGTTCTTTGACAATGCCCCATTCCCATACGATGACGGATGGTCATAGTTTAATCGGTGTCATCATGGGGATTGCTTCCGGTATCGCCTATGCTCTCTATACTGTCATTGCACAAAAAAGCTTTGAAACGCTGCATCCTGTGCCCTTTACCTGGATCAGTTTTGCAACTACGTTAGTGTTATCAGCAGCGAGTCTCTTGATCGGGAATGTGCATGATGCTCAGGTTGCCTGGGTTCCTCTGTGGATTGGAGGTTTGCTGTCTGCGATCGTTACTTTTGCCGGACACCTGATGAACAACTTCGGGATTCGCCTCATCGGTGCCACATCTGCTTCAATGATCGGCGCTAGCAATCCAGCGCTTACGGTTATCCTAGCTTGGTTCATGATTCAGGAAAAACTCAATAATCTGCAACTCGTTGGAGTCGTTATTGTGACGCTGAGTGTGGCGTTGCTGAGTCAAGAACACCGTTTATCCAAGCGATCGCACAGAACACAAGACCAAGAGCGATCGCAAACTTTGTAGAGTATATTACTGCGATCGCACTCGCTGATCCAACTTAGAAGCAATATCTTGTAAAGAGGTAAGGGGAGTTGGGCGATTGGGGTGAATAATAAAAATTGTATTAAACGTTTTGTTGCTGCGAAAGATGGCAATGTCAGTGTTGCCAATATCCTTAATGGTTCCTCTAAACCCGATCGCTGAATTACCAACCCCAACCAGTTCTAAAAACTGTAAGTCTGTTGGTTTTTCCTGACCTAGCATTTGTGTTAATGTGTCCGGATTGCTCAACATAGCATCTATAAATGCTATTCCAAGCGGAGAGTCAGGTTCGCTATTGCTCAATATATCGGCAAGCGGTACTGAAGAGACACAAACGAGTTCAACAATCTCTGTTTCTTTTTGCAGGGCAAAGGCATTCCCTTGGCTTTCAGAAGGAGCACAATTTCCAATTGCAGGGCCCGAATATTCGGTGAATCCAGTAGTAAGATCATCAAGGGATAGTAATGGTGTGGGTGGATTAGCTGCCCATGTAGGTTCAGGGACTGTTAAGAAGCTAAATAGAAAACTCAACAAAATAGCTATCGTAATTAGTAGCTTTTTAGCCATGCTGTAACTCCGCGATTGATAGTGAAACAGATGCGATCGCTTCCTTTCCTCCAACTGCAAGTGCTTTCATAATTCATTCTCCTAAAAAAGGGCTTTAGGCTGATGCTAATACCCTCAGCGAAATATTAGCTTTTGCAGTTCAATAGTCATAATCACACGTTTCTGGTTTATCGATGACTACTTCTGCTTCGGCTCAGGCACGTATCTTTTAACCAGAGATCGCCAGTCTGACTTGCCCATTTCTTGCAGAATCTTTTGGTTGAGAACATCATACAGCTCATGATCTTCTGGAAGCGCGAACGCATATCGGCGTGCCTGAATATCTGTTGCTTGGACGTTTAAGGTTCCTGGCAACGACTCGCGATTCAGGTAGCGCAGTGGAGCAGCACTGTAAACAAAAATATCAACATCGCCATCTTGAACTGCCCGCAATCCATCAAGCGGTTCCGAAAACGACTGAAATTTAATGCGCTCGTTTTGCAAATATTCGGCACTTTTCGTGTCGGGGACGCTACCCACCTTCATCTGCCACCAATCCTGAGGAGACTGGGCAGCTTGTAGGGGTGAATCCACTGCTAAAACTGATGTAATCGATGCGGTAAGCGTCGCCGTAATCCCCATTGCCACCAACATCCACAGTAGCGCCAGAATCCGTCCCGGAATGGTCTTAGGTGTTTTATCACCATAGCCAATTGTACTCATGGTGACGCCAGCCCACCAAAATCCTGTCCAAATACCGCGTGCAGGACTCTTCTCAAACTGGTCGTTTGAGTTACGTTCAAACGCCCATGCCAGTACACCAATGATGATAAAAATTACTGAGAGCCATAAGGCGATTTGTAAAAAACGCGGAGATAGTACAGCTTGGACAATCTCTAGCAGGCTACGCTCTGGGCGTTCGGCAACGCCAAGCGATGTGGTGTAGTAGCTGTGAGTAAAGTCAACACGCTGTTCATCGGATGCAGTAGCGATCGCAGTAATTGCAACATCCACTGTACCATCCTGCACCTGCTCAATAACTTTATCCTGCTCAATCTCTTGCAATAGGTAGTCAAGATTTAGATCCCTCGCCACTTCTCGCCAAAGATGCACTCCAATTCCATCCCAGTCATTACCGTTTTTGATAGCAAAGGGTGGAGTTTGGTATACCCCAACCCTTAACAGCGAACTTTCTGTTGTAGCTTGCTGGCTCGTAGAATCCTTACTTTGTTCGGCTGCTTCTTGTCTGGGAGCTGGTGTTTGTTGAGCTTGGACAGGAGTTACAGGAAGTGATATGAATTTTGCTATCAGGATAAAGCAAAGTGTAGCCAGAAATCCGCCTATTAATCGTCGGTTCATGATCAGAAAATCTTTCAAACTTAAAATTTATGCATCATTCCAGCCATGATGCACTCGACTACATTGACTTTTTGAGTGAAGCGGACATTGCCTGAACTAGACCATGCCCGTTTAGCACTGTTTTAGACTGTCCTTAGTCTTACTACGCCTATCAGAAGGAGGATTAAATCTCCTTTGTGTTACCTAGTCAGTAAACAAAATCACTTGAAAAACCTGGCACCCAATATTTTTCGGCAGCGTCTTCTGATGGAAAGCTTTTACACTACAGCAAGTGAAAGGAAACGCTGGAAACGTATTTGCTTGAACTCGCAGCCCGGTTACAACTAAAATCTTATGGAGAACTTCTTATCTTCTCTCCAGCTTCGGGTATGGGTCAAGAGAGAAATTCTGGTTTTGATGCTTTTGTGCCATTGATAGATTCAGGCATTTCCGCTTATATTGGGTCACACGACGAGTTTTTCTCAATCGTTCTCTATACTTGCAAAGGATTTGAGGAGAGCAAAGCGGTTGAGCTTAATCGTGATTATTTTCAGATTACTGGAGAGATTGAATCAAAGTTGTTCTGACAGTCGGTTAGTAAAGAAAAGCTGAAGGTTTCAAGCTTGGCGATCGCTATTACCTCTAGAGGGCTTGTCCTGAGCGAAAATAATTAGGTTGCGATCGCTTCCTATAGCCAGATGAATGATTTCCTAGACGCCCGACAGTATGCTCCCGCCACACAACGCAATCGAGAAGCCATTCTGGAGGTGCTTTTACAAGTACTGCCTCCCGCAGGCACTGTGTTAGAAATCTCTAGTGGGACAGGGGAACACGCCGTCTTTTTTGCCCCCCGACTCCATCCCCGTAAATGGATTCCATCTGACCCCAATCCGATCGCGCGAGCTAGTATTGCAGCATGGCGGGAATATTGCCCTGCGAATAATTTATATCCCCCAATCGCTCTGGATGCTGGCGATGCGGTTTGGGCGATCGAAGGGGAGGAACTACCAGAATCGTTGCAGGATATCGACTTTAAGCGCAATCCAATTGTCGCGATCGTCAACATCAATATGATTCACATTGCCCCTTGGTCTGCCTGTCTGGGATTGATGGCAGGGGCAGGACGGATTTTACCGCCGGGTGGCCTTCTCTATCTATATGGGCCTTTTAAACAGGATGGCAAGCATACAGCAGCCAGCAATGCGGCTTTTGATGAAAGTCTTCAGATGCAAAACCCAGAGTGGGGTGTGCGGGATTTGGATGAGGTGGTTGCAGTTGCAGAAACTCAAAATCTTTCGCTGATCAAAACCTATACGATGCCAGCGAATAATCTTTCCGTTATCTTTCAAGCTTAGTGTATCGCACGCGCTTATCCAACTTAGAAGCAATATTCTGTAGAGATGTGAGGGGGGTTTGGCGATGGAGTTGCGATCGCCTAGCCGTACTGTCGCTGGAGAAAAGAGACGAAATGATACCTTACAGGCGCACATATTTTCCCATTATAAAAAATATTCCATAAAATAGAGTCTTTGTCAACAGCTCAATTGGCTTACTTGCTGTAGATGAAGTCTACTGAGCTTGCTTTTCAGTTATCACCTATTGCAGCTCAAACCAGATCCACCTATACTTACCACAGCCTTTAGCTATCACTCAACGTTGAAGCACCTATGCACGATGAGCAATGTGTTTCGTGCGCTACATTGGCAGGTCACAATCAGCCACCGGGCGGGATTGTCTATGAAGATGCGTATTGGGTTTTCTTTCTGCGATCGCGTCCACTCTTAGTTCCTGGACAAGGCTTCATTGTACTCAAACGCCATTGCGAACGATTACACGACCTCACGCCCGCTGAATTAGCCGCATTAGGCCCAATGATGCGACAAACCCAAGTCGCACTCGATCTCGTCCTTAACCCTGCAAAAGTGCATTTCGGACTCTATGCCGAAGGTGTCAAGCACATTCATCTGCATGTGTTCCCACGGATGCCCACCATGCCTGCGGGCAATATTCCGATCACTTTCTTGCAGGTGTGGTATCAGTTCCTCGTCTACCTGCGCCTAAAGCAGCCATTTTTCGATACAACCGTTGCCGATGTCGCTATGCAATTACGCCATGCATTTCAAACATTAGCGTGAAATGCACCCTTGAAGTTTGTGTCAAATCGAAGAAATCTAGCAAGTCCAGCAATTGTTTGTTGCCTTCCATACGCCTGAATCTTAGGCGAGTTTCCATCTGAGAGCAACTATCAACTACTAAGAAAGCTTTTTTTGATTCCCTACCCCAAAAACAGCTTATATGCGGGATTCTTGTTTTCATCCCAGTAGCGATAACCGAGGGTATCGAGAAATGCCTGCCACTCCTCCATTTCGTGCGGGGGTACTTGCATTCCCACCACAATTCGCCCGTAATCTGCCCCATTGTTGCGGTAGTGAAACAGGCTAATATTCCAGTTGGGACTCATGGAACCGACAAACTTCATTAATGCCCCTGGACGTTCAGGAAACTCAAAGCGGTAGAGTAATTCATGATGAGCAAGGGGAGAACGTCCACCCACCATGTGCCGTAGATGCAATTTCGTCAGTTCGTCATCGGTTAAGTCAAGGGTTTTGAATCCACAAGCTTCAAAGGATTCAACCATCTTTACGGCATCGGCACGGTTTTGAATTTGCACGCCGACAAAAATATGTGCCTCTTTTTCGTCAGCAATGCGATAGTTAAACTCGGTGAGGTTGCGTTTACCCATACAGTCACAGAACTTACGCAGACTGCCTGGTTCTTCGGGAATCGTGACGGCAAAGATGGCTTCGCGACGTTCGCCAAACTCTGCTCGTTCTGCGACAAAGCGGAGGCGATCGAAGTTCATGTTAGCACCGCAGGCAACGGCAATTAACGTTTGGTCTTGGATTTGTTCCCGTTCTGCGTAGGTTTTGGCGGCTGCGATCGCCAGTGCTCCGGCTGGTTCTAAAATCGATCGCGTATCCTCAAACACGTCTTTTATCGCCGCACAGGTGTCATCCGTATCCACCAGAATGATTTCATCCACATAGTCCTGACATAGGCGGAAGGTTTCTTCCCCCACTTCCCGCACGGCAACCCCGTCAGCAAATAAGCCCACTTGAGGCAATCGCACCCGTCTCCCTGCTTTGAGCGATTGATTCATGGCATCGGCATCCACTGGCTCAACACCTATAATCTTGATATCGGGACGCAACCGTTTCACATACGCCCCAATACCGGCAATCAATCCACCACCGCCAATTGCTACAAAAATGGCATGGATGGGTTGCTGGTATTGCCGCAGAATTTCCATCCCAATAGTTCCCTGTCCGGCAATCACATGCGGATCGTCAAAGGGGTGAATAAAGGTTAAACCCTTGTCTGCTTCCAGTTGACGGGCATAGGCATAGGCATCGTCGTAGGTATCCCCATGCAACACCACCTCTCCCCCACGGGCTTTGACGGCATCTATCTTCACTTGGGGAGTGGTTACAGGCATGACGATAATCGCTTGGGTTCCTAGCTGACGGGCAGCAAGGGCGACACCTTGGGCATGGTTCCCGGCAGATGCAGCAATGACACCTTGGGCAAGCATATCCGGCGGCAGTTGCGCCATCTTGTTGTAAGCACCCCGCAGTTTGAAGGAAAAGACGGATTGCATATCCTCCCGCTTGAGCAGGAGTTTGTTATTGAGTCGTGCTGATAGGTTTGGGGCGTATTCGAGGGGAGTTTCTTGGGCGACATCGTAGACACGAGCCGTCAGGATTTGTACTAGGTAGTCGCAAAGCATGGGGTGAGCAGATGCATGGTGTAAAGAAAATTTTACTTTACTGATGTTCCTGTGGTGTGGACACTATTTGATCATCTCTGTGCATATCTATCTCTGAAGGGGAGGTTAGGTTTCCTTGTGTCAACCTAACCTACAGTGAGGGGTAGATCACACTGCGGAGCTTCCAGAAATATCGCATTGGCATCTGTTATGGTTCGAGTCTATAAAGGTATTAACCTTAGACGCTGAGTGAGGCTTCACCTGCATGGGTTGGTATATTGAATTACGGATTGGGCAACGCACTTGGTCATGGAGGAAGCAAGTTCCATCAGAGTTAGCTTTACTTTTTCTCAACGATGCCGAAACGGTTGATTTGCCTGTAGACTCAACATCTGATGAAGGACGTTTTGCTGGTTTCAAGTCTACCGTAGCTCGTGTCCTCCGGAATCTGGATGATATAGGGATTACGAATAACTACTTGATTTCGCTATATGCACAGCACCGTGAATGGATAATTCAATTAGTATCTTCTTATTATCAAGGCAGACTGAGAGCTGCAAATGTTCTCCAAAATGAAGATGAACCTATTAAGCAGAGAGCTAGACAAGATCGAAGTCAAATCATCACAATCCAGAATAGAATTCGTGAAGGATATGCATCCCGTGAATATGCCTCATCCGTTGAGATTTTGAAACGTAAAAAACTACCAACTTGGCAAGGATATCTTGACGAGGAAGCATCACTCTTGCCATCAGCAATAATGGAGGAGCCTTCAACACTACTTGATGAGCAAATTCTTGATGCATCACTTATAGGTGTTTTTTTAGAGTACGCCAATAATGACTTACCAGAAATTGCTTGGCTTTTTGAAACACGTTTGATTCTCGACGCAACTCCTAGGAATGCCAGTGTCAAACTTGACCTTTCTGAGTGGATATATGAGGGCGGAGAATTAAAGAAGTGGATTCCAGCGGCTATAGATGGACTGGTTAGTAAAGTCAGTGCTTACTCTAAAACATTTGAAACTATAGTATTGTCAAATGTTGAGATAAGACGTAAGTTAGCTCGTCGCTCCCTTTTTGATCGTTGGGAGTTCGTGCAGCGTAGCAATCTCACATCTTATGAAAAAGGGCAAGCATTAGAAGATTTTTTTGAAACCGTAATTGAATCCACATCAGATCTATTACTAGTTGGTAGAAACCTTTACACTGATACGCAAGAACTTGACCTTGTTGTGAAAAATGAGGTTCAATCACCTTTTTGGACATCTTTAGGGTCACCGCTACTTTTTATAGAATGTAAAAACTGGTCATCTCCTGTTGGCACTAAGGAAGCTCGAATATTTGAAAGTAAACTTCGCGATACAGGACAATTTTGCAAAATAGGGTTATTTGTTGCCTTGGCAGGAGTAACTGAACCGTTCTTAACTCATGTCAGTTCCCTACGTCGGGATAGCTATGCAGTTGCTGTAGTGACAAAGCAAGATATAGTAAAATTTCTTGAATCTTCAAATGCCAACGTGACTAAATGGCTTGAATCTATAATTCTTCGGGCTGTTATAGGAGACAAATTAGGAGGTTAATCTAGTGCGATCGCTGGCGTCCCTGTTCTGTGAGTCTGGTTGGCGATCACTAAGATGATTAGATCGTTGTTCGCTCTAGTTCAGGATTAATGTTTGTACGTTACCCTAGAGAAAAATTCATGTCTTAGGGATTAATTTGATTCTGAAATGCCTCCAGCAACCCTACCAACCGTTTTTACGTATATGCCCGAGCAGTGGGATTACGTTGATCGATTTGCTAAATGGTACGGTGTACCGTTTAAAGATAGTCGAGCGCTGTCCAATGGCTTAAAGACCATTACAGGTCATCGAGACAAGTTTAAGACTCTTGCGGAACGTGCGACGTTACTAGTTCCTGAGCTTGTTGAAGAACGTCAACTTCTTGATCGGCGAGGATACTCAAGTGGGGCTAAAGCAAGCGAATTTACAAGCATAATCGAAACTTTGATTTGTGAGCTTTATTCCTGCCTAGACGGTCTACGAAATACTATCCATGCAATTTACAAGGATGTACGAGGCGTACAGAAGAAATCTACTGAGAAGCTGTTTAAGAATGCAATGGAGGGGAAATATGGTGACGGGTTTCCTCCAGAAATTTATGCTTTGTTGAGAGCGGGGTATGAGGATTGGTTCCCAGAACTGCGCCGTCTTCGTGTCGAGTTAACACATGGCAGAGTAGGCACTTGCTCAATGCAGGATGATTCGCGTATTTCATATATGCATTATGGACTTGGTTCAGAAGATAACGTTTTCATCATTGAAGACATTATTGATTGGATAAATACTCATGCCAACCATGTAAACAGCTTGCTGAATACGATTTGCAAGTTTTGGTTCGACCAACTCGAACCACGAGAGGTTATTGAAATGTGTGGGGTACATCAAGGCAGATTTATAGGTAGGGCAATTGTGATTACTGAGCCTGTGAATCAAGATTCAGGGTTATGCATTTTTCGCCATGCTTTCGAGGAGGAGCCAGATTGGGCTTGTCCTCTTCGAGATTCTTGTACAGCATATGAGCGTGTAGGTAACGACTCACGGGCGGTTCTCGCAAGATTGACTTCAGATTCTGAGCGAGAGGGCTAATAAGCGCGATCATTAGTTCTCAGTGGATGCGCGATCAAGAGATTGTCAGTCAAGCAATTTAAAGTTGGTCTTTGTAATCTAGCTCTCAAGCTATCATGAGGTAAATTTGAAGCTAGCCAAAAAACCATTTTGATCTAAAAATGCTAAAGACATTCAGGGCTTGGTTAAAGGGAAGCCGTCTAGAGTGGATCGATGAGATACCTGAATTTGGGAATCGACTTATCCAAGTCCACGTTACACTTCTTGAGAACGAACCCGACTTAGAGGCAAAGTCACGCGGACGTAAAATAGCTGAGATATTAGAAAAACTTAGTGCTTGTCAAACACTAACTGATGTCGATCCAGTTACTTGGCAGCGAGAAACCCGTCAGGATCGTTCACTTCCAGGACGATAAAACGTGCTTCAAGGGTAGCAACATCATCATCTACTCTGCTCAACCCGAACACGCTCAACTGAGAGAATTAATTGCTGAGTATGCACCTGCTGTATCGGCACTTAGTTATCTTGAAGTGTTAGGCTATCATCTGCAAACCCGTGCAACAGCGCCAGTATTTCGAGGAGTTTTTCCAAGTTGCTCAGGTTTTACCAATATCCCAAGATGTGTTAGACCAAGCTGTAATCCTGCGGCAACAGAGACGAATGACTTTAGGAGATGCGATTATTGCCGGAACTGCGTTGGTGCATGGACTAACCTTGATAACAAGAAACACAGATGATTTCCGTTGGATTGCCCAACTTGAGTTGCTGAATCCTTTTGAGACTGATGAACCCGGAGCGGTCTAACAATCTGTTGCAGTCGTGAAGACGGAAGTGTCGCTAATGACTATCACAACCGACCCAATTCCCGCAGGTTTTTGAGATCTAGCTCGAAGTCTTCAACATCATAGACATACAGAGGGATGTGGCGCTGTTTGAGCAATTCCCGGAAGGCGTTAGGTGACATCTGGGCAAGGTGACTGGCATGACCAATTGTTAGCCGATCCGCTTGAAATAGCAGCAGTGCAATTTCCTGCTTAAATTCGGCGGCTTCCATTTGGCAGGCGCGAAGGGTTTCGTTAGAGATAAAGACACTCATAGTTGAGATATAGAAACCACTACTCTTTCAGGATAACGTCCTCTCCATGTACACCACCCTTGCGATCGCTCGTATAAGTTGGTTTTGGCTGTAAGTAGGTACTGGTGCGATCGCTCTCCCAGACCTAACCCACAACAAAAGTGCGGGATAATACCCTTGATAGAAGGATAAACCGCTAGGAGCGGCATAATACATAGTTAGGTTGATAGTTGTCTAGCCTCCATAACTGTTTTCTTGACCTGATACACTTGGGGCAAAGCTATTTGAAAAGTGGGTAGTTCGGAGATCGGGCTTGGCAACAGCAGCAGAGTACGAAAATAGGATTGGGGTGCTCCAATGGGATGGACTTCGAACATTGTGGGAAAATATTGAACAACGCGATACCCCACAATGGGATGCAGGTAAAGCTTTTGAATATCTCATTCTACGCGCATTTCAACTTGACGGTGCAGAGGTAAGGTGGACTTACAGAGTGCAACTGTTTGGGGAAGAAGTTGAGCAAATTGATGGTGCCATATATTGTGCTGGGCTTTCTTGCTTAGTTGAAAGCAAAGACTTCGCAGACAAAACAAACGTTGATGTCGCTCCTATCGCTAAACTCCGTAATCAGCTTTTGCGTCGTCCCGCAGGTACAGTTGGATTAGTGTTCAGCCGAACTGGCTTTACCGATCCAGCTCGCCATCTCTCATACTTCTCATTACCGCAGACAATCCTTCTATGGAATGGAGAAGAAATTAAATATGCATTAGATAATGAAATAATCTGTGAACTATTAACCCTAAAATATCGTGTATGCGTAGAAGATGGACTGCCTGATTATGACGTTAGAGAGCGAGATATCCCATGATTGCTTACATTGTCTGTGAAGGGACTGCCGATGCACAATTGCTAAAAGTTGTGCTACCAGAAGAACTACTGAATAATGTCGAAGTTGTTTCTGCTGGTGGCATATCGGCTACCAAGTCACTTGCTCGTTCTCTGCTTGTTCGTCGGCAAGTACCGATAGCTATTGTAGTTGATGCAGATTCGGTAAAGCCAGATCTAGTCCAAGAGCGCCGCCAAAGTATTAAGGGGATAGTAGAGAGTATAGCTGGCAATGTACCAGTCAAGGTAATTCTTGCCATTCCTGAAATGGAAATAATCTTCTTTCAGGATAATTCTCTACTTACACGATTACTTGGATATAACCTACCAAACGATATAATCGCGTTAGCAAGTTTGCAGCCTAGACAAGCTCTAGAACAATTAATCTCTCAATCAAAAATTATCCGTAATCAACTAGATATTATTAATTTACTTAGTAAAGAAGATGCCAGGATTTTGCGGAATTCCCCGGTTATTCAAGAATTAATTCAATTTCTTCAATCTGTATGTAAAACAGTGGATGTTTCATGAGACTTAGGCTCGCCTAAGCTACTGACCTTTGAAGTATTCATTGAGCAGTACGGCGACAACCCGCGCTACCAACTCTGCTCGAATTGGCATAGGTGCGCTTAAGCTATGAGCCTTTCAGAGTTTTTGCATATTGAAAGTTATAGCCACTCCAATAATTGTGATGCCTATGCAAATCAGTATGACATTTAGCAGCATTGTTGCATTATTCAGTGCGATGGTTGTTCTGGCTTCTATTCCCAGTGTTAGTGTATTGGCTGTCTCCACAAGATCAGCTACATCTGGATTTATTCATGGTGTTTTCACAACCATAGGGATAGTGCTTGGTGACATCATTTTCATAATAATAGCCATTTGGGGTTTGTCGTTTCTTGCTGAAACGATGGGGAGCCTATTTGTCCTAATAAAATACCTTGGTGGCGCTTATCTTATATTGTTGGGAATAGGGCTATGCAGGTCAAAACCCAAGGATGTGGAAACGGAAGAGGTTGTAAAATCCTCTTTGCTGTCCAGTTTTCTGACTGGACTGTCTATTACATTGGCTGATCAAAAAGCAACCTTATTTTATCTTGGTTTTTTTCCAGCTTTTCTCGATCTTTCTAAAATATCTTATTTTGACACCGGCATCATCATAGCAATTACTACAGTGGCTGTAGGCGGCGTAAAACTTGGTTATGCATTCATGGCCGATAGAGCTAGATTGTTTATTAATTCTAAAACAAGAAAAGGAATAAATATTGCCGCTGGTTGTGTAATGATTGCTGTTGGGGTATTTTTAGTAACAAAGGCTTAATCATATGACTAAAAGGAAACCCAACATTTCATTATTCGCTACGAATACGACTATCCAATTCAATCACTGAACATGGGCATGGGGGCACTTCATCGAGATGATTGGAAAGTTCTAAACACGCTACAGCAACCAACTTGTGGACGCAGGCTGGATGTAGGTGGGTTCGTCCTTGGCGACTCTTTCGATACATTTTTAAGAAATATCTCGGAGGATTATCTTCAAGCAGCGTGGACGCGCCTGTCAGCAGTTCTGAAGCGACATAGTATTATTTGTGATGACTTGTCTTGGGGCTGGATGCACCCTGGAGAAACTGGGCTTCCTAACGCGGATCGGGTGCCCAAAGACACTTCTTCGCCCAGAGACTTCATTGGCTGGACGAGTTGTGATTTGTCGGAAATATGGCGGACTGAGGAATGTGACCGTTTAGATATGGAATTGAAGGTTGGTGAGCCATCACTTCGTTGCACAGCCACATGGCGTTCACTTAAATGGAGTATTGCGCCAGAAGACTATCAATTAGCGTTAAAGCTGATTGAAGATATCTGCACAGATGAAGTGTCTGATTGGCATCCCGATGTTGTGCTTGAAAAGATTGCAGAACCAACCGATATTTGGCGTAAGATCGCAGAAGCTATACGCGATAGTAATCAGCACCGCCTTGATGTTATGGTAGATGAAGCAAGGCACGCCTACTCTCCTATAGGGTTTCGTATTGTCATCCGAGGATATAAAACATACCTTTATAGCGGAGGTTATGAAGGTAAAGTCACTTTGCCGGAATTGGTTTGATAACTGAGAGCATAAGGCGTCGCGTTGCGACTTAACAAGGCCTGCCAGATAGCTTACTCACCTTTACTTAAACGCGATGCCGAGCAATATTGTTTGTACTGTTCAGGGCAATGATGGCTAAATTCACTCTTGATAATTCCCCACCGAGTGGAAAAGTTAGCATCCCCTTCAGGTATTATCCAAGTGCAATGGAAATGATCGGGTAAAACAGAAGAACCTCTATCTGGGGAACGATTTGATCAATGAGCCAGATGCAGTAGAAATAGAATGCTAAATCTCATAAAGATTGTATTCAATGAAACTGAATTATTTTACAAAACGGCTTTCCATTGTAGGACGCTGGATGGCTACGACTCTGTTTTGCCTGTCAGCAGTCACCTTCGTTTGGCAAGGTACGTTTTTCTCGAACACCACAGCAATGGCTGCTCCTGCTGCAAACTTGATCGCATCAGCAGGCACGAGCGATCAGGTTAAAGGGAAAGCAAGTATTGATGCTGGACGAGCCAAAAATTTCATCGAAGATACGAAAGATAAGGTTAAGGAAACTGCAAATAAAAATGCGGCTCGCGTTGACCAAGCAACGGATGACAATGGTAGTTTCATTGAGGGCAAAGCAAAGAGAGATAGAGATCGAATTGAGAAAAGAGCAGAGGAAGATGCAGCTCGGACTGAGAAAGCAGTAGACAACACAAAGAATGCTGTTGAAAGCGTTGTTGATAACATCAAGGATGTTTTTAGCAACTAGAGAATAGATACTAGCTTGACAGGTCAATGTACATTGTTTCATTCATCACATCTATTTGAACCTGAGGGAGCGATGTACATTGATTGCCTTTTACAATTCTTCTGGACGTGATTGTGTGAAAAGCTGTGGGGAGTAACTCTACTGTTTCGGACGCTCCCTTAATCAAACACCCCAACAAGAGCGATCGCTACTAACACAGCTATTGGTTTTTCCCCGAAGCGATTAGCTACGCTAGCGCCCAGGGGGCGATCGCTCCCACCAAAACCTACAATCAGACGATACATCTCATTATTCGCTACCAATGGGTTAGAAGAGAACAGTAAAATGGTGACAGAGTCCTTTCTATAACAAGGGAACAACCATGACCAAGCTACTTGAACAGGCGATCGCAAAAGTCATGCAGCTTCCTGAAACTGAACAAGATGCGATCGCAGTATTCATCCTTGAGGAGCTTGAAGATGAAGCCCGTTGGGATAGAGCGTTTTCACAGTCTCAGGATATGCTTGCCAAACTTGCAGCCGAAGCATTGGCTGAAGATCAGGCAGGCAACACCCAAGAGTTAGATCCAGAAACCCTGTGAAATCTAGAACAACATCTCAGTTTCGCAAAGCGTTTGTCACTCTTCCTAAGCAGGTTCAGCAACAAGCACGCGACGCATATCGGCAGTTCAAGCAAGATCCTTGGCATCCTAGTCTTCGCTTCAAGCAAGTCCATCCCACACTTCCTATCTATTCTGCTCGTGTTAGTAAAAGTTATCGTGCTGTCGGCGTGAGAAACGAGGATGGTATTGTTTGGTTTTGGATTGGTACACATACAGACTACGACAAGTTGCTCTCCCAGTTATAGCGATCGCATAGGTTGGTTTTGGTTGTATGTGGGGACGGGTGCGGTAGCGCAAGCGCTGCTGCCAAGCTGATCGCCTGTGCATGAAACCCTCCTGTGATTCGTAGCACTCCATACTAGAATTCCTACCTCAGCACTGATACCCTGATTTCAACGAAGGCAGAGATCGGCTTTGTGCAGGAGACGTTATGAATAACTGGCAATCTGTGCGTCTTTTTGGCTTGCCAGCAGAAAAAGGCAGATGGTTTTTAATCCCCTTAGGCTCGGTTATCCTACTGTGTCTGGGAACAGTCTATTCTTGGAGTATCTTTCGCAAACCTCTAGAGGACTTATTTGGCATCAGCGCCACCCAAAGTTTGTTACCGTTCACCTTCTTGTTAGTCCTCTATGCCCTGTTGATGCCAGTTACGGGATTTTACATTGATAAGATTGGCGTGGGCAAAATTACAGCGATTGGTGGCGTGGTGACGGGAATTGGCTATATCCTCTCCAGCCTAACCACGAATATCATCCTATTAACGATTACCTATGG
>JBFLZA010000078.1:0-18499 GCA_040756535.1 Cyanobacteriota bacterium | reverse complement strand
CCCAGCAGAAAGTTGCAGAGGAGTTGGCAACTGAAGCCCAGAGTAACCCTTCAGTTAGGGACAAATTGGTGAAGTGGGGACAATCTTTGGGTGATGCTGCTGCCAAAACTACGGTGAGTGAAGCAGCAACAGCAGTTGTTAAACTGGCTCTGACCTTAGCAGGTATCTCACCACTGTAGTACTCACAGAAGCATTAGTACTTACATCACAAACTGAACTATGCAAGATAAAGGGTAGCAGATGCCATCATGGTTTCATGTACCAGAAAGCTGGATCTTAGCTGTAAAAAAGCTACAGTACTATTTCGGTCTATCAATCGCTACTGCTGGTATCCTAGTAAGCTTCTGGGGATTTCTCGTATTGTTTTTTAAGTCTGGCAGTTTGTTTGAACCAGATAAGCTCATTGCTCTTTCCCGCCTCATTGCTGGTGCCTTTGCTATGGGTGTTGGTGGTAATTTGCTGCTGTCCAACCAACATCATTTAGGCACTAGTTCACTTGATGAGGATACTGCCGATGACAACCTCTCTATTCATACAGGCGGTGGCAACTATAACGAGTTGATCTCTGGAAACTATAACGAGTCCATATCCGGAGATTATATACAAGGCGATTGCATTTCTATACAAGGCGATTACATTAGCATGAACTCGGACTTATCCGAGGTAGCAACTCAACTTCTAGAGATTGTAACTCTTCTAAAAGCTGAAGGAAATACTAAAGAGGATGCCCAACTGATAATTGCTGAGGAGTTAGCAACTCATGCTCATAGTAACCGTGTTGTTAGAGTCCAGCTTCGCAAGTGGAAGCGCTCTCTAGATCATGTTGCTGTTAAAACTCCTGCACTTGAAGTAGCTAAAGCTGTTGTTGATGCTGCTAGCGTTACTGATAGTCTGCCTGATCATTTAAACTCAAGCTTATCAGCCAAATATAGCCAATTGGAGGCTTTACTCAGAGCAAATAATTGGGAAGATGCAGATAGAGAAACAGCACTTATTATAGCTAGAGCATACCAGGATGAAGAACAAGAAGGCCAGGATCAAAAACTAGGATCGTTTTACTGGTGGGATATGCCTGACGATATTAAGATGTTTCCTGGTCGCGATCTCCGCCATATCAATAATCTCTGGGTCAAATACAGCGGAGGACACTTCGGTTTTAGTGTCCAAAAGGAGATATGGAAAGAAGTTGGTGGAGATTATCAAGCTTTTGGTGATCGTGTTGGTTGGCGTGTGGAAGGCGACTGGATACTTTATTCAGACATTACTTATCATCAAAATGCACCATCTGGTCATCTGCCCATAACCGTGATGATGCTGAGCTGTTTTTCTTATTCTAATAGTTGCGATGATGCAGAGTTGGCTTTGCAGGCTTTCGTCTCACGGCAATACCAAGTGTATTAATGAACTGTGCTATATAGCTCTTTCCCTATCCCTGTTGTAGGGTGGTCACTGCAAAGTCAAAACACTTGGTTATCAGCAGTTCAGCTAACACTACCCACCTTACTTGTTGTAGTCGATCGCTCACCCTTCTTCCACTACGACTACTCCTCATCTAGCCAACGGCTTGGTCTCGAATTTCTCGTAGAATTGCTGAAATTTCTTCTTCTGAGTCAGAGAGGGTTACAGCAGAGCGATCGCATTTCTTCCACTATCCCTACTCCTCATCCTTAGCTGTTGCACTAAGGTACAGCCTAATGAACTCCTCAGCCGCCCCTGGATTGATTTTCTGAAGCCCATCCCGAATCTCAAGCATCGTTTCAGCCACAGGGTCTCTAATTTCACTCACCCAGCGGCTCACATTAGAACGTCTGATTCCCATCGCTACAGCTAGCTGATTTTGGGTAATCCCATAGGTGTCCAACACCTGTTTAAGCGCTTTACCTGCTCTTCCCATGCCTCAGATTGTGTCAGAGGCTCATAACTGAGTAAATGATTCCTTTTAGTTACCATTCCTGTATGATGTAGTTGGTAACTATTAGGAAACATCAGTTCTCCATAGGAACCAGCAAAGTCTTAACAGATTAACCATGAAAAAATCCCAAGCGACCGAAGCACGACGAGTTGTAGGGTGGGCACTGCAAAGCCAAAACACTTGGTTGTTAGTAGTTAAGCTAACAGTGCCCACCTTATATGTTGCAGTTGAGCGATCGCACTTTCTTCCCCTATCCCTACTCCTCATCCTCAGTTTTCTCACCCAGATAAAGCCTGATAAACTCCTCAGCCGCTTCTGGATTAATTTTCTGAAGGGCATTCCGAATCTCAATCACGGCATCAGCTACAGGATCACCAATCTCATAGACCCATCGGTGAACACTAGAGCGAGTAATTCCCATCACCACAGCCAATCGATTCTGAGTGATGTCATAGTCTTCCAGTACCCTCTTAAGGGCTTTGCCTGCTCTTCCCATGCCTCAGATTTTGTCAGAGGCTCATAACCGAGTAAATGTTCTATCTTCAGAACATTGCTGTATGATAGGGATGTTCTGAAAACAGGACGTTCTTCTGGTTTGACCTCAATAAAAAAAGCAATTGCCTAAAGCGCAAACCGCTTGCTGGGCAATCGCTGTCTTGTCTACTAATAGATTACCAATGAAAGAATCAAAAGCGACCGAAGCACTCCGAGTCGCCACAGACATTGCTGCCATAAAAGCAGCACTCAGAAAACGCGGCTACCGACTTCGTAAACAAGCCAAACAGCCTGTCTGGAAAGTTTTGACCCCCCTTAATCCCCCCTTATCAAGAGGGGAAACCGGAGAACAAGAAAGTTCCCTCTTAGCAAGGGGAGAAACTTTATTCTCAGGAGAATCAAAATTCTCTTGCTCCCTCCCCTTAGCAAGGGGAGGGTTGGGGAGGGGTTATTCGAGCAATTGACAACTCAAACCAGACTGCATCGACTCCACAAAAGCCATGAACTTCCTGCGCCGCCGCATCAACCCCGAAACCTTCGTCATCACCCGCAAACAACTCGCCAAATATCTAAAAACTGACCCTAGCCGAGTTTGGCGTTGGGAAAAGTGGAAGCACGTACTTTGGGTGCATATTCAAGGATTGGGCGGCTACTTCATCAGTTACCGCCAGCTAGAGCAATGGGTAGCTGCTTGCTGCACCTTAATTCGTGCCTGCCTCAACTTGAAAGCACTGAAGTTAGTCTGGTTCGCCATTGAGCGAGAAGCGACAAGGTACACCGAAGAAGCATTCAATCGTCTTTCTGAAATTCACGCACAGCGACTTGCGTATTTGCATCCTCACTAACCGAGATAGCCATGCGATCGCCTTTGTCGATGCCTGAATTGTGATCGCTCCGGATTGAGAAGGCTGATCAAATGCGATCGCCTCTGATACCAGAATCGAGCGATCGCTCTCATTTTTCAGTCTAGAGATTGTCAATGGGTATCGGCTCTATCAATTCAGCTGGTTCAAAGCCGAAGACACGAGAGTAGAAGTAAAACTCCCCCTCTAAGGTGCGTTTGATATTCTCAGCACGACGGAAACCGTGTTGCTCTCCTTCATAAGCCACATACGCGACAGGCACCCCCTTCGCCTTCAACGCTTCAACCATTATTTCTGCCTGATTGGGGGGTACAACCTTGTCTTCCAATCCTTGGAAGAAAATCACAGGACAAGACAATTGGTTGGTAAAGTGAATTGGCGATCGCTGTTCATATAAATCCTTGCGTTCTGGGTATGGGCCAATCAACCCGTCAAGGTAGCGCGACTCAAATTTATGAGTTTCCTTTGCCAATACCTCCAAATCACTCACGCCATAGTAACTGGCACCTGCTTTAAACACATCTCGGAAGGTAAGGGCCGCTAAAGTCGTGTAACCCCCTGCACTGCCGCCTGCGATCGCTAATCGCTCACCATCGACTAATCCTTGCTCAGCAAGGTACTTCGCCGCATTGGCGCAGTCATCAATATCTACAACGCCCCAATTATCTTGGAGTCGCTGACGATATTCCCGTCCGTAGCCTGTACTCCCTCCATAGTTGACATCCACAAATGCAAAGCCGCGACTCGTCCAGTATTGAATTTTTAGGTTAAACGAACTAGAGGTTGCTGCGGTTGGGCCGCCGTGACTTTTAACAATCAGTGGCGGCTTTTCGTCAGGGGGTGCTGTATAGTCTTGGTTTTGCGGTGGGTAGAAGATGGCATAGGCGGTGAGACCATTTTCTGTGGGAAATGCGATCGCTTGTGCCGTTGATAGATACCCTGTATCTACCTCCAACTTCGTTGATTTCTTTAATACATTAATTTGATTATTTGTCAAGTCTATCTGGACAATAGCCGTTGGTTCTGTCGCTGAACCCCCAATGAACGCAGCGTGACCCTTTACCGCATGAATCGAGGAAATATCTGTGTAAGGCGTCTCGATAACTTCTAACTGTTTCGTCTGAGTATCGAGACTCGCCAAGTACCAAATCCCTTCTTGGGTGTAAGTGCAGATGATGCGATTAGCGGACTCAAAGGCATAAGTAGACATCCCGAAAACCCACTGGGGAAGCCCAAACTCAGCCTCCATTGCACACAACGATTCAACTTCCCATACTCCCCCCTTACCAAGGGTGGGTTGCCAGCGGTAGAGATTCCACCAATTTGTGCGGTCAGAAACAAAGTACAGTACGCCATCGGGTGACCATTCTGGCTGAAAAACCGATTCGCTTACCCCACCCGCGATGAGTTGAGGTTCATGCAAAGAGCCATCTTTCTCTATCTGAGCAACCCAAAGTTGAGTGCCATCCCAAGGCATATTGGGATGATTCCAGGTAAGCCATGCTAGTTGAGAGTTATCTGGACTGAGGCGCACTGAGGAGTAGAAGTCACTACCAGAAGCAATTACTTGAACATCTTCACTATTTTCTAAACTAATGCTGACCAGGGTGTTAGTGGGTTCATGACCTCCACCCGTATGGTCTTCGCACACACAGACAATCCGCCCTCGCTGCGAGTCGATGGCGTAATCTGCATAACGTAGGTTTCCCTCTGATTCTTTAGTCAGCGGTTGGGGTTCAGAATCTGGCGTCTGCTTGTAAAGGCGTTGGTCAGCAAAGTTGGAAAAGTAAATCGTGCCATTTTTAACCGCAAAAGCACCACCACCATATTCGTGAACGCGAGTACGAACGTTAAAGGGGGATGGTGTTACATCAGTTGTCTTACCATCCGGTGTCCGGCGCACAATTACATAGCGTCCCCCTTCAGAAGGTCGCCCTTCAATCCAGTAGACATCATTGCCATCAAGGGCAAGACCACCTAATCCAATCGTGCCAGCAACAATCAAGTCGGCAGTTATGGGTGATTTCCAGGAACCATACGGTGTAACTTGCGATTCGGTCATGCTTCTTCCTCGTTGGACAATCCTACGCCTAAAGGCTAATTGCTATTCCATTATTAGCCGCAAGTGTGTTCTTTGTACTCTTTAAGTGGGAATATAAAGACAACTCCTCTGAGTGCAGCAAAGACTAAGTTGCACTCTTTAAACCTGATTGCGAGGACACCAATTAAGTCTGCGGATAATGCTTAACGTTGATGTGCGTCCAATCCAAAATCAACAAGAACTTGATGAAATGTACTACCAACGGTGGCTTGTTCTCCGAGCGCCTTTAAACCTGGAGAGGGGAACCGAAAAGGACAAGTATGACGATAGCGCCTTTCACCTCGTTGCCATTGGCAATGACAAGGTGATTGGTTCAGCTAGACTGCGGCAACTGTCCCCAGACTTGGGAAGTATTGCTTATGTTGCCGTTCTCACTGAGTTTCAAAACCAAGGAATTGGCACGCAGCTCATCAAGACATTGGTAGAAAAAGCCCAGGAACAAAATCTCAAGAGCTTAAGGTTAATGACTCGGCTTAGTGCCTTGAGATTC
This sequence comes from Cyanobacteriota bacterium, assembly GCA_040756535.1. Taxonomy (GTDB): domain Bacteria; phylum Cyanobacteriota; class Cyanobacteriia; order Cyanobacteriales; family Coleofasciculaceae; genus JBFLZA01. The sequence goes on along the minus strand of JBFLZA010000078.1, from coordinate 12,638 downwards.
TACAAAAGACTGGGATTTCTGGAGCAAGGAACTTCGTTTGACTACCTGGGCATTCCCCACATCTTTATGTTTCTTTCCTGCTCTGTTTCCTGAAGAAAAGCTTGAATTTTCTTTAGGTTCTGAATAAAAGCAGAGCGTGAGATTTTGGATCACATACTTCACAAACTCCGACTCTCTTAGAGTGTTACAAGAACCTTTCAGCCGCAGGGTTTTATGTATATCCTTTATAAGGTCAGCTTTGTAAGTGTAGGTCGAGCTATCCGGTTTTTCAAAGGTTATCTCCGCTGTGATTGCATCGTTGTCTGAATTTTGCTCAAGGATTCTGCCTGCAACATTGTAGTTAAACCAATCCCACCCGTACTGGAGGATTAGTTCTCTTTCCATAGCCTGCACTTGAATTGGCAGAATTCCCCAGCCTCGATACACTCGATTCAAGCAGCTGATATCACCCGTTCGAGTCAAAATAGACTTGAAGGATTCGCGATTGAGAATGCCATAGTATCTGCCTTCTGGGAAATCGATCATTGTTGGCGCAAATCGATGTCCCCCAAAGTGGCTCGCCTTCCAGATGCGAACATGGCTTAAGGATAACTCACCTACAGTAGCTAATGCTTCCTTATAGAAGGGATTTCCATAGCGGGCGCAACACTTATCATGGCTGCCATGAGTGCAAACTAAAATATCTCTGGTTGCACTTTTCTCGTCGTTCTCAAGCTCTATCTTGGAAGGCAATTCTGGAGTTTCGCCATCTAAATATTGTCTGACTACATCAGCGACGTGCTCAATCGTTTCGACATTAAACTCTTTCTTCTGATACCCCTTTAAAAGCCCTTCTTTTTTCTTGTCGAAAATCAAGACCTTAGTAGAATTTTTTAGTTTTGATTCAGCAGAAGTAATTAATAAAAATCTTACCGATAGCTGCTTTTGCTTAACTTCTTCTACCAAGCTCCTCAAATTCTGGGGAACAGAGATTGAATCAAAGGCTTCTGGTGCCCAAGGAGACGGGCACTCAACTAAAACATAAGTCGATTGATTAGTCCCGCTTCCAATAATGTCTTCGTCTGCTTGTCGAGAAAATTCAGCACAGAAAAATTTAGTCATCACTGCTACTGCTCTAGAGGGGTTTCAGAATAGGTGTTAGTGTTAACAAAAATAATGCCTTCAACTACCAGACAAGATAAAAGGGGAGCAATATCAAGCTCCCAATCAAAATCAGGTAGCCAATTTATGACATCTTGCCCAGTAAAAGGCTCTCCACTCAATATTTTCTCAATGAGAAAGCGAGGCACCCCTTTGAGAGATACTTCCTTACCTGAAGTGATAATGGTGTATTCACTACTATCTGACAGTTCTTCAATTCTGAATCGCTGAAATTTCGCGCTTTTGAACTGAGTTTTAGCTCCAAATGGAAATACGTTGAACCCAGCTTGATAGGGTAGAGAATATCTAGCGATCGGCTTTCCTAAACTATCAAGATAATTGTTATAGTCCTCTCCAATATTGCTATTTGCAAGATACTGGTTTAAAGTTTGGACTAGAGTATCTATATGGGCATTGATAGATGTTGGTTCTACACGTAATGGCAAACTTTTGCGCCACTCTTCGTTCTGACGCAACTCACCCACTAACCATTCCAGAACGTCAATTCCTGTTTTGCAATGCACTCCCAAGGTAAGATGTAGCGAGGGTTCATCTAGAGCGATCGCATAATGCCAATGTCCGCGTGGGATGTAAAGAACATCACCTGGATGCAATGTGCAAGTTAAGTACGGTTCTCCTTCGGGGGGTGGGAGAGATACAGATTTCTGTTCGGATAAAGGATATTTAAGAGTATCGGGGAAGACATACCATTGCTTTGTTCCATCTATTTGTAAGATGAACACCTCATGGGTGTCGTAGTGGGAGGAAAAACCCTGGCGTCCGGCCCAAGAACAGTAAGCATTGACTTGAACGCCATAGCCCAAATCGTATTTAACTTCGGATGCAAATGACGCAATTTCTGGAATCAGTTTGTGTACCCCGTTAATGATTAGAGTTGCGCCTTCTTGACATAATTTGATGAGATTTGCGTTTTCGCTTTCATCAAGAACTTTTCCGTCTAACGCTAAACGAAGTTCAGGATAGTTCAATTGATGAAAGTTGAGGAGGTATGTTAGTTTATCCCATGAAAATAGGCGATCGAATTTTCTGTTTCCTTCTCCAGATATGAAGACAGCTTTGTTCGTCCAATCCTTTTTTAAGAATTCTGTAACACTGTAGGGATTCAATATAGCTGTCAGTGAACGCATAGTTGAGAATCTTTATCAAATAAAAATTAAAAAAATATAATTTCTCTTCAATATAAAACTGTATATATTAATCGGCATGTATCAGGAGTAAGGAATAGGAATTTTTTATCCTGTACTACCTGATACAACATTAATGGAGGCGATTAGCAACTATTCGTTGCTAAGATCGCTGCCATCTGCGTCAGCACCTAGCTCAGAGGTAGTGTTTATCCTCGTCTGCGGTGCGATTTCCTTAACTTCAATCTGAATCTTGCTGGCACGGATTTGCTTTGGAGCTGATACTTTGCTTTGCTCTGACATGCTATGTCTCCGTATAGAAGTAGTCACCCGTTTCCCCATTACCCTCTAGTGCGATCGCATTAGAGCTTGGAGATGAGTTTGTCTCTTTGACTGTAACCTGCAGCCCATAAAAAAGGCAATAGTTGAGAATCAATTGCAGGTAAATTTAGCTCAGCCGATAAACGGGTGCTGGCTAAACCGCATCCAAATATTACGTACAACCGAAGCATCGCTTTTGCCTCTAGGCTATGCTTTGCTGCTTGAACCCTCTCCCGGCTTAAAGCGCGGGGGATTCCCCAGAACCTTTACTCAGCTTTTCGACCGTCCCTAAGGAGTCTATCTGACTGAGCTTTTCTGGGTAGCTACGAATCGGCTCTACGGGGCTATGACAGCACCGACTTTCAGATGCACTTACTCGATTTGCCGATTGTTGATATTGCTGCCATGCCCGTAGCAAGCTGGGTTCCAGACTTGAATACTCAGACTGAGCATTCTGCAATGACAGCTTATCGTCATAGACGTGCCGACTCAAAAACGCACTCATCAAGTCCCGATGCATGACTACACCAGACTTATCCCGATGTACTCGCTCTGACAGCGATTTCTTGATGCGCTCCCCCGTCAGATGGGTTTGAGAGAGTGCAGTTTTTATAGTCGAGAACTGATAGAACGAACCGCCAGCACTTTCAGCCTTGCGTTTCAGTTCTGATTGAAAAAATCCAGGGGACTTAGCACCAATCGCCTTACCCCATATCTTTTGCCACCCCTTGACCGATACTTGCTCGGTTTTAATGTGCTTACCACTTCGCAGAATGGTATTGACCAATCGGCGGTTCTGAGACTTGGCGTATTCAGCCTTGCGACGCTCTAGTTCACGCTTGGCAGCAGCGGCTTGCCTGTAGCTATTGGATTTATTCCACTTACGACGACCTTTCTTGGGTAATCCCTTTTTGATCACTGTCTTGCGACCCTTGCAACCTACCGAATCAGGTTTATAGTTGTCCGGGTTAGTTGCCCGTCTAGACCGCTCCATCTTACGTTGCAGTCTAGCTATTTCCTTTTGGTAAGTGGGAACCTTTTGGGCAAAGGGAAGCAACCCCGCCTCATTATCGGCTACAAACGCAACGTTACTGATATTGAGGTCAAGTCCTACAGCACCGTCAGAGAAATAGTTCTGAGATTTTTGATAGGGAAGACCTTCACAGATTAACTGGCAGTACCACCGACCCTTCCCATGCACTTCCTTCCAGAGAATCCGGACATATTTGATAGGGGAATTAAGAGCATGATATATAACCGGATTTCGAGAATCAATGATTGGGGTAATAGTTAATTTTCCCCACACCAGTTGATTGTCTTTCCAGCGAATCCCTGTCTTATTGGACTTCCCCTCCATACTCCGGAAGCGATTTGGCACCTTGTATCGAACTTTGTCGGCGCGACCAATTAGAACTTTCTCAGATGCTTGATACGCACGGGTGGCAAGCTTCTGTTGAGTGTTAGAGTCAATCTTCTCGGCTATCCACTTGGACTTTTTCGCAACAAGGGTTGCATAAGCGTGGAGGTCATACTCGCTGTAGCGGTATATTTGCCTAGCTGCTTTAAACCCGTCGTTACGTTTCTTGCCTTTGGGTAGCTTCTTAGCTTCCTTGTACAAGGCAGAGTTCCTAACCAAGTTCATTCGCACCATAGCCTCGTTCAGCATAGCGTTATAAAACTGCCGTCCCGCTTGAAATCTAGAGCGCAATTCTTTTTCTTGCTTGCTGTTAACAATCAGAGGAATTGTTGTAATAAAGTTTGGTGTTGAACTCTTGCTCATTGATTCGATCTTTCAATGCGCTATTGTTAGTATACTAACTTCCACAGCGATTGACAATGCCATTCCGGAAAAACAACAAGCTAGGAGCAAAGAAGTTCTTAGAGCGTCCGTTGGACGATAAACCTATCTGTTTTAAAGGTTATGAAGGGACTAGAGAAAAACTGAAAACTGTCCCTAACTGGCAAGAAAGGTTTAGGGAATTTGCCGAGCAATTGATTGAGGAATCACTAGGCGGCTAAAGCCGCCTGTCTAACGACTCGCTTGGTTTCCTCCCCTGGCTAAAGCGCAGGGGCTTCCACCATCGCTACACTGTGAGTTCGTTGAGTTTCTTTCTGATAGTTTCAATGCGTTTGCGGTTCACTCCCAAGTCCGACTCTCCCAGACGAGATGCAGAACGAACGTGAATCACCTTGGCATCTGGAGCGAGTAAAAATTCCACATCATCCACAAACCCCATCAGCTTGCTCTTGAATTCCGCGTATATATAATTCTCGGTTTCCGTGATAATTGTCGTTCTCTCCATGCTTTGGATCGCACTTTTGAGGTCAGCCAATGCCTGTGTTGGTGTTGAATTGTAGCTTAAAGGCTCAATGTTGTGCGTAGCATCTTGAATTTGGCTGTTGACGCAATTCGGTGTGCTAGGGCAAGGCGCTAGTTGCCCAGATGCTTGGATGCCGATAAGATCAGGTCGTTTTCCAGCAAACATGGTTCCTCCTGAAAAGGCTAGCGTCATTCCTATCCAACAGACGGCAACGAGAACTAAGGATATAGCGATGATGAGTGCCGATCTAAAAAGCGATCGCTTTTGTATTTCTGTGTTCATTAGGCTTCCCAGGACTCTGTGTAAACTTTCTTTACACTATTACAGTAAGCCTTCTAGTTCGATCGCTTCTATCATTTGAAGGCCGCGAGGGTCGCCCACCCTTAAAAGTGCCGCTTTGGCATCTTCCTGAACCCCCATATCTTCATCTTCGGCAAACGCTTCAATCAAACCATCAATAGCACCCGCGTAGACAGGATTTGAGGGGAGTTCTCGGCATAGCTGTCCTAATGACCAAGCACAGTTACTCCGTACTGCGGCTACGGGATCTTGCTTCAACGCAGTAATCAGCGGTGGAATGGAGGCAATGATGTCTTCATACTCCAATTGCGCCATTTGTGCCAAAGCACTAGCTGCCCACAACCGCACTGCTGAAATATCATTCTTGAGGGCGTCAGTGAGAGAGGGTAAGGCACGGCGATCGCGGCAGTTGCCCAATGCCCAAACCACACCTTTACGGACATAACCATTCCAGTCCAGGTTGAGCTGAGCGATCAATGGATCTACGGCTGTGGCACTGGGATTGCGCCCTAGGGCATAGGCGGCACTGACTCGCACCAATGGGCAAACATCCTTCAACAGGTGAATCAGATGAGGAATTGCTCGCTCATCTTGAATTTCACAAAAAGCTCGCGTTGCCAGCATCCGTTGCGGCGTTTCTCGTGCCGTTAACAGTGCCAACATCGCTTCTGGATCGGGCTTGTGAGCTTCTGACTCAGCATCAATCGGCTCTATGGCATCTAGAGGGCTTTCTAGATCAGCCGAGGCATCGAGTACGCTCAGATCATCGTCATCATACATAATCATACATATTTGATAAAGTATCGCATCCTACCCGATTCCACCAGTCTCTTCCTGCTACTCTTAACAAAAGAGCGTAGCAAGAGATGAGAAAACGTTAAGAAAATTAAATTTACCCCGTCCGTACCTCTAATTTAAAAGCTGAATTTGGTATATTACACCACACTAAGAAGTGTTTGATATACCAATCTTTCTTTTGATGTTTTTAATGACAGGGGGGGCAATTTGACCGACCACCTAGAGCCTTATCGCAGAATGGCTCGTTCGATTCGATTTTTTCCCCCACTTTCCTTGGAGCAGCCGCCTCAAGAATCGGTGGCGCTGGCGTTCCTGCCAGCGCTAGGGACTAGTTCATCGACCAGGAAAACCATTGCAGATGACTATGAAATTTCGGCGTTAGAGCCACCGATTGACCCATCTGAACACGTTGCCGCCTTAGTCCGTGAGGCGGTAAGCCGACCAACGGTTCTTCCTACGACTTATACGATTCAAGAAAACATTGGCGATCGCATAAGTCGATTGGCTACTCCCAAGCCTCCCAAGCAGGTAACCCCCGCTACCAGTGAGTTCAAAATTCCCCAACCCGTTCCAGAATATAACGGGAAATCGGCTCAGACAATTGCACCGGAGCCGATTAAAGAAGACACAAGCCAGCAGGCAGACGACGCCAACTCAGGAGCTTCTACTGCAGTTACAGAGGTTGCGGAACCGCCAACTGTAACGGAAGCACCTAAACCGGAGGCGATCGAGGAGGACACAAACCAGCAGTTAGACGACATCCAGCCACAACCCCCAGCAATGGAGGTTGCAGCAGCGCCGACGGTTGCCGAGATACCTGAACCGGAGGCGATCGAGGAGGACACAAACCAGCAGATAGAGGACATCCAACCCCAACCCCCAGCAATGGAGGTTGCAGCAGCGCCAACGGTTGCCGAGATACCTGAACCGGAGGCGATCGAGGAGGACACAAACCAGCAGTTAGAGGATATCCAGCCAAAACCCCCAGAAACGGAGGTTGCAGCAGCGCCAACGGTTGCAGAAATACCTGAACCTGAGGCGATCGCGGAGGAGACAAAAAAGCAGATAGACGACAATCACTTAGAAGCCTCTGCTACAGTTTCCACCGAAGCGCCATCCGTCGCCCAAATGTCCAGCGACGAGGCAGGGGGGGTTGTCGTCGAACCCTTAGAAGTCGAAAAAACACCCGAAGAAGAGGCATCGGCAGCGGACGTCGTCGAACCCGTTTCTGTTGAACAAACAGTTGATCAGGAAGCAGCCCAAGAGACTCAAGAGCGATCACTTTGGGATCGAGTGACTGAAGGGGTGGAGGCAGTGATTACGGCTTTTCAAAAGCCAGAGGTTGAAACAGAGCCAACTCCTACACAAACAGCAGCAACTGAAGTACCTGTCGCTGATACGGTTGAACCGTTAAAAACTGATGTAGCAGCAGAAACTTCAAAAGAAGCTCAAGCCAACCAAAAGGAGCCTGTTGCTGCTAAGGCTGAGGCAGTGACAACCCCTCTTCAGAAAGATACAGATGCTGAGAACAAGCCTTCCGATGTAGCGGTAGAAGCCGTACCAGCAGTAGAGGAAAAAGCCCCAGACACCAAAACGGATGAGATTACTTGTCCGGAATGCGAATCTACCAACCTCAAGAAAAACGGGCGTCGTGGAGGCAAGCAAAGGTATGCCTGTAAAGACTGTGGTAAGCAGTTTGCGGCTGAGGTAGAGGAGGAGCCTAAGAAGAAAGACAGCTCTCGTGTTGAGACGGCAAAAGTTAAAGACTCTGAGATAGAAGCTAAACTCTCTAACTCTTCTAAGCGTTCCAGCAAGAAGAAGACAAAGTCCAAAGGGTTTGGTAATTCCCAAGTGAAGAAATAGGACTCAATGAGTGGCATGGCTCATTCAAGAGACTGGGGGCGAAGGGGTTTAACCATCCATAACGATTGTGTTTGGTAGCCGAGCTGGTGGTAAAGTGTCAGCGCAGGTTGGTTGTTCTGAAAAACTTGAAGCCCGATTTGGCGATCGCCCCTTGCCCTTGCCCAGTCTTGGGCATAACGCATTAACGCTGAACCAATTCCCTGACGCCGATGTTCCGGCAGCACGTAAAGTAAAAAAACATGAGCGTAGCGATCGCCTTTTACCTGGTCGATCGCATTTCCCATCCACAGACAGGCGACAGGTTGACTTAGTGACAGCGATGCTGCGACAGCCGATGAATCGCCCGAAAATTCGGCCCTAGCTGGCTCAACCCACCACAGAGGCGTTTCCCTAGAAAAGTACTGCTTAACCGTTACCGCCAAATGAGAAAAATCTGTCTGTTCCGGGAAAAACTCTTGGTAACTAAGTTGGAGGAACTTCAATAAGGTTTCCCGTTCCCGCCTTGTCCCAGTACGAAGCAGGTAACCCGGTAATAGTTGTTCAGACACCAGTTCTAGCCAAACGTTAATTCATGACCGACCCTGAGGGGATTGGTACAGTTTGCTTATCTCCCGTGGGTAACCCGATGTTTGTGTTTCCTGTAGGTGAGTGTACACTGGCTGATTCGACATCCTCAATGGGTGCAGGGGCAGCCATATCAGAAGGCAAGAAGATTCGAGCGCTCACAGCTAATAGGGCCACCAAAAACACCAGTAATATCAGGAACGGAGCAATATATTGACGAAAAATAGCCATGTTTAACTCTGTAGACGGAGGAATTTCTGAAAAATTAGCTAAAGATTTGTAAAGCCTTCGCTGTATAGTGTAGCGATTTTCGGAAAGTTTGAGCAGGAATTTTTTGTCAATTCACACATCAGTCCATTTGTCAATTTTTCTGACTGAACTGACCCCCTAGAACTCTTAACTCCTGAGAATTAGTTTGAGAAATCTAACCACACTTTACTGGAGTTTGCCAAGTGCTGTGGGGAGTAGCGGTGGGGGCAGTAGGTGTAAGGATTACTTTACCATCGGGGGCAATGATCCAACCTTGCGCTTCTACAAGTTGCTTGGGAGCATCCCACGAGCGCCTCGCGCCCGTCATAGATGGAACAAACTCTTGCTCCCCTACTCCCCCGATTCCCCGATCCCCTGCTTCTTTCTTAGAAGTGGTAGTGGTGGGATTAACGTTAGGGACAGCACTATTCGTTTTTTGTGCCTCGGAGTTGAGTGTTACCCAATTGGTGATTACGGCTTCACCCTGTAGCATTTCATTAGGGCTGGCAGGTAACCCACCACGCCCTGTAATGACAAAGCGGCTTCTGGCAGTTGCCTGTTCGGGAGTGCAGCGGCGGTCAATTAATTTTGTTGCATCGACAACCTCAGTAGGTAATTGGAGTAACCCTTGCCTGGGGTCAACAGCTGGTGTGTTTTGTTCAAAAACACCAGCAAGACCAAAGTCTGAACTAACAGTAATGTCGTTTTGAGGCGTGCGCTTTTCTCGAAACTCGATGCCAAACAGTCCTTGAGTGGTGATGCGGACTCGACCCCCATTGCCTTGGACGGCATTGGCAGTGATGTCGCTTCCTTGGGAACCCGTGGGGGGTGTAGCAACGATGAAAGTAGAGTCAATCGTGACGTTGCCGCCATTGGCTTCGTCAAGAGCATTGGTGGAAATCAGACTTTCATTGTCCATGCGTAGTAAGTCTAAGCCAGTGAGCGTGATGTTTGCCCCACCTTCGCCACTTTTGGCTGTTTCAGCGAAAAGCCTACTTTGGTTAAGCTGCAAGGAATTCGCTTGAATAGTCATGTTGCCTGCCTGTCCTTGGGGACTGCTCACCGTGACTTGTGCCCCATCAGAGACAGACATTTGCTTGGTTTCAACAATCAAGTTCCCGGCAGTGCTGCCAGCGATCGCGTTTACCAATAGACCACTCCCTACGCCGCTCAGTTGCACGTCTTCAGAAGCCTTAACGGTCAAACTTCCTCCGTTGCCTGAACCAGCAGTACGAGCACTGACGACTGCCTCATCCCACACGAACAACGAACCCGTGTTAACCATTACGTTTCCAGCTTTCCCGCTCGATCCTAAAGTAGCTGCTGCAAACACACCACTGAGAAATTGACCATCGGCAGAGGTTCCACTCACTTGCACAAGCTCAGAGGCATTGACCGTCAAATTCCCCCCGTTACCTGCACCACTAGTGGTAGCATTAACCACTGCCCCATCCCGCGCTAGCAACACAGGAGTGTTAACGGTCAAGTTGCCACTATCTCCAGTACCTTCAGTCCCCGTATAAATACCACTGGAATATTTGCCGCTTCCTATTAGTTCCACAAACTCAGAGGCGTTAAGCGTCAGTTCGCCGCCCTGTCCAGCACCAGAGGTATAGGTTGAGGCATAGGCTCCACCCGTAGCAATGAACCGCCCTGTAGTAATGCTCACGTTACCAGCCGCTCCAGTTCCAAAAGCTTCACTGATCAAGCCACTGCCGAGCTGACCATCTGCTGATTCCCCAATCAATTGAACGCTTTGAGAGGCATTGACCGTTAGATTCCCCCCCTTGCCTACACCAAAGGTGCTATTACTGACCTGTGCTCCATCCTGCACTAGCAATGAGCCAGTATTAATCGTCATGTCTCCGGCCTTGCCGCTTGAACTTGAGTTAGCTTGAGTAAGCAAACTACTGTAAAACTGACCATCGACAGAGTTGCCAATCACTTGCACAAGCTCAGATGCGTTGACCGTCAAACTCCCCCCGTTACCTTGACCAGAAGTGCTAGCATAAACCACTGCTCCATCCCGCACTAGTAACGTAGGAGTATTAACGGTCAAGTTGCCACTATCTCCAGTACCTTGCGTCCCCGTATAAATACCACTAGGAAATCTGCCGCTTCCTATCAGTTCCACAATTTCAGAAGCGTTAACCGTCAGTCTGCCGCCCTGTCCAGCACCATAGGTATAGGTTGAGGCATAGGCTCCACCCGTAGCGATAAACCGCCCTGTAGTAATGCTCACATTACCAACCGCTCCAGTTCCAAAAGCTTCACTGCTCAAGGTGCTGGCAGCCCGACCATCTGCCGATTCCCCAAGCAGTTGCACTGCTTGAGAGGCATTGACCGTCAAATTTCCCCCGTCCCCTGCACCGAAGGTACTAACATCCACCGATGCCCCATCCCGCACTAGTAATGTAGCTGTGTTAATCGTCACGTCTCCACCCTTCCCACTCGCGTTTGGCTCAGCATAAGCTAACAAGCCGCTGGGAGACCGACCATCGACAGAACGACCAATCAGTTGCACGCTTTGGGAGGCATTGACCGTCAAATTCCCCCCATCCCCTTCACCACCCGTGAAAGCAGTGACCCCTGCCCCATCTCGTACTAGCAATGTCCTCGTGTTAATCGCCACGTCTCCTGCCTTGCCGCTTGAGCCTGGGATAGCTTGAGTAGACAAGTTGCTGGCAGCCCGACCATTGGCAGAGATGCCGAGCAGTTGCACGCTTTGGGAGGCATTGACCGTCAAATTCCCCCCATCCCCTTCGCCACTAGTGAAAGCACTGACCGCTGCCCCATCCCGCACCAGCAATGAGCCAGTGTTAATTGTCACGTCTCCACCCTTCCCGCTCGAACCTGGGATAGTTTGAGTAGACAAGCCGCTAACTTGACCATTGGCAGAGGTACCAAGCAGTTGCACGCTTTGAGAGGCATTCACTATCAAATTCCCTCCCTTGCCTGTACCAAAATTGCTAGAGTACGCCGCTGCCCCATCCCGCACCAGCAAGGTAGCCGTGTTAATCGTCACATCTCCACCCTTGCCGCTTGAACCTTCGCCAGCAAAAGTAAATAAGCCACTGGGAAGGCGATCATCGGCAGAGCGACCAATTAGTTGCACTGCTTGAGAGGTATTCGCTGTCAGATTCCCAGAGTTTCCTTCACCAGACGTACTAGCAATGACCCTTGCCCCATCAGAGACCAGTAATTGCCCTGTTGTAATGTTGATGTCACCTCCTTGACCTCTAGCTCCCTCTAACACTGAATTGTCGATCGCGCTTCCATCAGTCAGATTCACCGCCTCTGTCGCATTAATCTCAATGTTCCCTGCGATCGCATCATTAGAACCAAACCCTGAAGCTATCCCTGCCAAAAGCGCACTTCCTCCTGCCATATTGAAGTTCGAGGCATTGATAGCAATACTTCCGCCACCGCCAGCCGTCACAAACCCTATTGCGCCATTGGTCAGGGATATATCGGTCAGTGCCACACTTTGAGGAAAACTTAAACTCAGATTAGAACCATCCCCATTCAGCCCTACCGTACCCGTTCCTGCCACGGCTCCCAACTCCACTCGACCACCAGGAGCCACCAAAAAACCGCCTTCTAAGTTGACATCACCACCCACAAGGGCTAAGGTTCGACCATCGGGAACTTGGAGTTCAGACCCCTGCACAGAAACACTTCCAGGATTGCTCCCGTATTGCAAACCCAGAGGAACATTAATAGTTAGCAAGGGTGGAGTTTGTGGATTGGTGGCACTAAACTCTATCCCATTGGGAAACGTTACAGCACTCGCCGTACTGGCTACAAATGAGCCTCCCACATCTAAACGGGCATTGGGTCCAAAGATAATCCCATTGGGATTAATCAGAAACAAGTTGGGATTGGATTGACCAAATGTGCCGAGAGTTCCCAAAATCTCAGATGGGTTGTTTCCCGT